>DASTQG010000077.1:0-11105 GCA_035761885.1 Steroidobacteraceae bacterium
GTTCGCGATGCGAACTTACGGTGACCTCGCCGTGCTGGTGCTCGAACCTACTGGCACCCTCTTCGATCCGATCGCTGCGGCCTTCGAAGCCAAATGCCCCCACGACCCACCACCCGGCCGTGGCAGCTCGTGAGCGCCCGCGAGGGCGAGCGTGCGCGCCCGCCAGGGCGAGACAAACGCGCCTTATCGCCGTCGCCGCTTCTTCTTGTGCGTGTGTGACACTTGGCCGTCACCGTGGTGGTGCGGCACGTCGCCGTGCTCGTGCCCGTGCGGGTACTCGAAGTCCACCGGGTGATTGTGGCCCTTCATGTTGATCCACGAGTACAGCTCGGGCTTCCACGCCTGGATGCGCGCCGCGACGCGTTCCCTGTTCTCCTCGGGCGTGGTCCACGGATTGAAGTGGAAGTGGTTGTAGAGCTGCGTGTCGGTGCGACCCAGCGCCAGCGTGCCCAGCTTGCAGGCGAAGGCCCCGTGGTTGATGTACGGCGGGCGCCAGAAGTAGCCGCCGGTGGGGAGCTCGCCGAACTGCATCATCCAGGAAGTGCCCCAGATGTGGTACGACTCCTCGCAGCAGTCGTGGTAGCTGATGTTGTCCTGCCAGAAGTTCGGCGTCATGCAGTACAGGAACGTGAAGCCCTGCGTGCGCTGGTCGTACTTGAGGATCTTGACGAGACACCCAGGCGCCGTGGCCGGGTAGATCGCGGCTGACGTCCACTGCAGCTGTTCGTACGCGTTGACGATCGCCAGCTCCGAGCGCTGGGCGAGCGGATGATCCGCGTCGGATTCCACGAAGCTCGGCTCGCCATAGTTGTAGTACATGAGTGCCGTCGCGCCGCGCGGCATCTTCATCGCGGGCAGGTGCACGCCCGCCGGCAGGCAGATGTACGTGCCCGGGCCGTGAGTCTTGTCGCCGAGCACGACGCTGCCGTTGAGCACGAACATTTCAAGTTCGGTGTAGCTCATGCCGGGCGGGAGCTCATACCCCCCCTCGAACTGGCAGATCAGCGAGCAGGCGCCTGTGTCGGTGTCCAGGCTCAGCGTCTTGTACTGCATGCCCTTGCCGAAGCCGGGCAGCGTCATGCGCTTGAAGGGAACGGTGCGGTCGACGAAGGGCTCGATGTGCGGGCGTGCCATGGCGTACCTTTAGAAAACGACTCGGAACTTGCGCTTCGGGCGCGAGGGCAGCTCTTCGGGTTTGATCACGCGGCGATCGGCGTAGTGCACGTTGTAGCCGCGCGTCTGGATGCGCTCGAAGAAATCGGCGACCCACTTCTCGCGCTTGGGAGCCAGAGCGTCCTGCTCGCGCACGATCTTGCGGTAACGCCGTTTCTGGTCGGCGATCTCCTTGCGCAGCCAGGCTTCCGCCTCGGCGCTGCGCCGGTGCTTGATCACATTGGGCATTTCGTCACCTCCGCGGCGGGTTATACCGCGCGCTCGCGCGCGCGGCTAACTCCACGACGCCTCCTGTCCACTCGCGCTCTCACTCGATGCCGCCAAAGCGATAGGTGAACTCGACACCTACCTGCCGTTCGCGCCGCAGGGTGCCGAAGAACGAGCGCGGCAGCGTGTAGGACGCACCCGCGGTCGGCGGCGGCGCCGGGGGCACGTTCGGCTGGATCGTGGCCCCGGGGGGCAGGAAATACGGCACCTGCAGCCAGCGCGTGACCGCGACCGGCGCATCCTCGTCGAACAGGTTGCGGGCGTAGATGCCCGCAGTCCAGCTGTCGGTCTGAAGGCCCGCACGCAGGCCCACCACCGTCGCCTCCGGGATGAACGCCAGGTTGTGCACCTGCACCGGCTTCTCGCTCTCGTAGGTCGCGTCCGCGTTCAGATAGATGAGCCAGTCGTCGTTCGCCAGCGGGAAGCGCAGGTCCGCGGTGACCGCGGCCGTGTCCTTGGAAGTCAGCGGGAACTGCTTGCCGACGATGGAGCAGTCGCCCTGCCCGTTGAAGTTGTTGGGCTGCTGGTCCGCCGGGAAGCTCGCGTTGAACTGCCCACCTCCGCTCGTCAGCAGGAACTGGTCGCCGTCGCAGCCTTCGGTGTACTCCGAGTCGGTGCGCGCATAGTTGAAGCCGAGCGTCAGGTTGTCCGTCGCTACGAAGCGCAGCTCGAGCTCCGCGCCGAGCACCTCCCCGCTCCCCTGGTTGGTGACGATCGACGTCAGCGTGCTCGTGGCGCCCGCGGCTCCGATCGCGACCGGCGTGGTGAGCTGCTGGTTGGTCACGTCCGTGAAGTAGAGCGCGAGGTTTGCTGTGAGGCGACGCTCCAGCCACTCGGTCTTCGCGCCCAGCTCGTAGTTCTTCGACTCCTCCTCCTGGAACTGGGGCGAGCCGGCCTGCTGCCCGGTGCGGCCGTTGGATCCGCCGGGCTTCACGCCCTCGGAGTAGATCGCATAGAAGTTCAGGATGTCGCTCGGGCGGTAGCGCACGGTCAGGCGCGGCGTCACGTGATCGAACGTTTCCTTGTCGTACGAGACCGGCGTCGCCGGGGTGGCCGGCGCGAGATCGGCAAAGGCCTTCGTGTCTTCCTCGTAGCGCAGCTCCGCGCTGAGCATCCACTGCGCGTTGACGTCGAACTCCATCGAGCCGAAGAAAGCGTCGGTGTACACGTCGAGGAACCGGTAAGGCGAGCCCGAGCATATCCGTCCCGCGTTCGGCCCCGCCGGGCACGGCGTGGTCGTGTCGGGAATGCCATCCGGGTTGGCGAAGTTGATCGTGCGCGACTCCTGGTCCTGTTCGTAGTGGAACGCACCGAGGCTCCAGCGCAGCCGGTCGTCGGCGGGCGATGCGAAGCGCAGCTCCACCGAATAGTCCTCCCACTCGTCCAGGTCGGAGGCGCACAGGAAGCAGATACCGCCCGGCACGGTGATCAGATTCACCGCCGAGTGATCGCTGTCGGAGCCCGTGCGCCGCTCCTCGTCGCGCCACGCGGTCGACAGGTTGACGCTGTAGCCGCTGCCCGCGATGTCCCAGTTGCCGATCAGGCTCATGATGGCGAGGTCGCGCTCGACACCGGAGAACGCGACACCCTGGGCCGCGTTGTAGGCGGTGGCGCCGAGCACGGTCACGTTCGCGGGCACGCCCGGCAATGTCACCACATCTCCGACGCGCGGGCTCGTGTTCAGGAAGATCGGCTGCACACCCACGTCACCGCAGAAGTACTGGTTGTTGTTGGTGCTGCCGCTGGCGGGATAGGAAGCGAGCGAGCGCGTCCCGGGCATGCAGTTGTTGAGCTCCGCGGACTGCAGGAACAGCGGGCGTGTGCCGTCACGGTCCTCGCTGTATCCGGCGCGCAGCCGCAGGCGCAGATCCTGACTGGGCTTGAAGTCGAGGACGGCGCTGATCGCATCGGTCGCTTCGCCCCCGACGGTCTCGCCGTTCACCTGGTTGGTCCACTGCCCGTCGAACTCGAGCTTGCGCAGCGTGACGCTGGCACCGAGGGTCTCGGTGAAGTGCCCACCGAGGGTCAGGTTCGCCTCGTATTCGTCCTCGTCGAAATGCCCGGCGACGCGAGCGCCGAACTCCTCGCTCGGCCCGCGGGTCACGAAATTGACCGCGCCCGAGTACGTGTTGCGACCGTAGAGCGCACTCTGCGGACCCTTGATCACCTCGATGCGCTCGAGGTCCTGCATGTCCAGGCTCTGGATGTCGCCGGGGTAGTAGACGCCGTCGACGAAGTACGCCGCCCCGGCTTCGGCGCTCGGATTGGTGCCGGCCAGGATGCTGGACTGGCCGCGAATCACGGGCCGCTCGACCGCGCGCCCGAACGCCTTGGAGAACACGAAGCCCGGCGTGAAGCGGGCCACGTCCTCAACCGAGCGGATCTGGCGCTCGTTCAAAGTCTCGGCGGTGAATGCGGTCACCGCGACCGGTGCTTCCTGCAGCGACTCCTGTCGCTTGCGTGCGGTGACCAGGACCTCATCGATCGGCTCGGTGCCTTGCGCCGCCTCCTGAGCCTCGGCGCGCGTGGGAGCCAGTGCATTGACGGACACGAAGCAGGCCGCGGTAGCGGCGATAACCGGAACGAGCCTCATCGGTGTATCCCCCAGCGGTGATGGTCGGTTGGCCGGTCGCAAGGCGGGGAGCGGCCTATGTATACCGCCCTCGCCTGCGCAGGGATGCTACCGAGGCGAGGCTGCGCGTGTAAATGGCTGCTGCTGCGAGAAAAGCGCGAGCAAACGGAGCCAGAGCCTTGTCCGGCGTGCGGATAGTTGTGCCGCCGCGCTGGCGCTACGTATACATTTTGGCGGCAGCGAGCAGCTCGCGCGTGTACGGATGACGTGGGGTGGCGAACAGCTCGTCGCGCGCCGCCAGCTCCACTTCCCGCCCCAGATACATGACCAGCACGCGCGCGCTCACCTGGCGCACCACCGCGAGATTGTGGCTGACGAAAAGCATCGCCAGCCCACGCTCGCGCTGCAGATCGCGCAGCAGGTTGACGATCTGTGCCTGCACCGACACGTCGAGCGCGCTCACCGGCTCGTCGCAGATGAGAAGGCTCGGATCGTTCACGAGCGCGCGCGCGATCGCCACTCGCTGACATTGACCGCCACTGAGCTCGTGCGGGAAGCGCGCGCCCAGCTCCCCCGCCAGTCCGACGCGCTCTAGCATCGCCGCGACGCGGCGCTCCTGCTCCGCGCGCGTAGCGCCGACGAGCGTCAGCGGCTCAGCCACCAGTGCCGCGACGCGCATGCGTGGATCGAGGCTCCCCGCCGGATCCTGGAAGACGAGTCCGATCTCGCGCCGGCGTGCGCGGCGCTGCGCGGCTCCCTGCGCGCTCATGTCTGCGCCGCGCCAGAAGACCTTTCCGGCGGAGGGCTCCCGCAGCCCCGCGATGACGCTCACGAGCGTCGACTTGCCGCAACCCGATTCGCCGACGATGCCGAGTGTCTCGCCGGCCTGGAGCTCGAAACTCACCTCGCGCACCGCACGCAGCGTGCGCGCGGGAGCCCACGGCGACACCTGCACGCGATAGTCGACGCTCACGTCCTGCACAGCGCACAGCGTACCGGCGCTCATGCGTCGTACGGCCTGAAGCAGGCAGCGAGGCGTGACGCCGGGAAAGCTGCGAGCTTCGGTCGTTCCGCGAGGCAGCGCCTGTCCGCGCGCTCGCAGCGAGGCGCATAGGCGCAACCGGTCAGGGTTTCGAGCGGACCCGGCGGACTTCCGCCGATGCTCGCAAGCGGCGCATCCACGGGCGTGCTGAGCCGCGGCAACGCAGCGAGCAGTGCGCGCGTGTAAGGATGATGGGCACCTGCGAACAGTTGCGGTGTGCCGCCCTGCTCCACGACCGCGCCCGCGTACATCACGGCCACTCGATCGCACAGCGCGCCCGCCACTCCGAAATCGTGCGTCACCAGCACTATTGCGAGCCGCTGCGCTGCCTTGAGCTCTCGCAGGAGCTCCAGGATCCCCGCCTGCACCGTGACGTCCAGCGCCGTGGTGGGTTCGTCGGCAATCAGCAGATCGGGCTCGCACGCCAGCGCGCTCGCCAGCATCGCGCGCTGGCGCATGCCGCCGGAGAGCTCATGCGGATACTGGCGCAGGCGCTGCGCCGGATCGCCGATGCGCACGCGTTCCAGCAGCTCGAGCGCTCTGCTCCGCGCCGCGCTCGCGCTCATGCGCCGGTGCACGCGCAACACTTCGGTGATCTGCGCGCCGATGCTGAGGTGCGGCGTGAGCGAGGCCATCGGATCCTGGAACACGAACCCCACCCGCGCACCGCGCACGCTCTCGAGCGCGCGATCGCCGGCGCCGAGCAGCTGCTCTCCGCCCAGGCGCGCGGAGCCCCGGATGACCGCCGACCGTTCGGCAAGACCGAAGGCGGCGAGCAGCAGCTGCGTCTTGCCGGAGCCGGACTCGCCGACCAGCCCCAGGCATTCACCCGGTCGAACGTCGAGGTCGACCTCGCGCACGGCGTGCACCCGACCGCGCGGCGTGTCGAACGACACGCTCAGGTCCCGCAACTCCAGCAGCGCGTCCATGCAACTCAGCCCCTCGGGTCCAGCAGGTCGCGCAGGCCGTCGCCCAGGAAACTGCAGCACGCCAGCAGCGCAACGAGCACCGCGGCCGGTACGATCAGCATCCACGGCGCCGTGTCCATCTCCGCCGCGCCGCTCGCGATCAGGTTGCCGAGACTCGCGAGCGGCTCCTGCACGCCCAGGCCGAGAAAGCTCAGAAAGCTTTCGAACAGGATCATCTGCGGCACCGTGAGCGTGGCATAGACCACGACGGCGCCGATCACGTTGGGCACGATGTGCCGCACGACGATGCGCCACGTGGGCACGCCCATCGCCACCGCCGCCTGCACGAACTCGCGTCGCCGCAGCGCGAGCGTCTGACCACGCACGATGCGGGCCATGGTGAGCCAGCCGACCGCGCCGATGGCCACGAACAGCAGCACGATGTTGCGTCCGAAGAGCACCGTGAGCAGGATCACGAAGAACACGTACGGCAGCGAATAGAGCACGTCGACGAAGCGCATCATGAGCGCATCGACGCGGCCGCCGACATAGCCCGCGACCGCGCCCCAGATCACGCCGATCGCCAGACTCACCGCGGTGGCCAGCAAGCCGATCAGCAGCGAGACCCGCGCGCCGTGCCAGGTGCGCATCCACAGGTCACGGCCGAGGCGATCGGTGCCGAACCAGTGCGAATCCTCGAGCGTGGGTGGCACGGCGATGGCCTGCCAGTCCGGCGCATCCAGCGAATGCGGGCTCAGGAGCGGAGCCGCGAGCGCCAGCAGCGCGAGCAGACCGAGGAGCCCCGCGCTCACGAGGGCGCTTCGATGCATCGGCCTGCGCGCGGCCACGGAACTCATGGGCTGCGCGCTCCCTGCGCGCGGATGCGCGGATCGAGCCAGCCGTACAGCAGGTCCACGAGCAGGTTGAGCAGGATCGTGAGCGAGGCAAACACGATCACCATGCCCATCACCAGCGTGTAGTCGCGGTTCAGCGCGCCCTGCACCAGGTAGCGTCCCATGCCAGGAATGCCGAAGATCGTTTCCACCACCAGCGAACCGGTCAGCACGGCCGCGGTGGCCGGACCGAGGTAACTCACCACGGGCAGGAGCGCGGGCCGCAATGCGTGATGCAGCACGATGCGCCAATGCGACAGGCCCCGCGCGCGCGCGCTGCGGATGAAATTCGCGGACAGCACTTCGATCATGCTCGCGCGCATCAACCTCGCCACGAAGGCGGACAGGGGCAACGCCAGCGATACCACCGGCAGGATCGCGTCCGTGAGCGTGCCTGGCTCCCATCCCGCGACCGGCAGCCATTGCAGATAGATACCGAACACCAGCGCCAGGAGCGGTGCGATCACGAAGCCGGGAATGGCGATGCCGATGAGCGCGAGCGCGCGCAGGGCATGATCCGGCCATTGGTCGCGCCGCAGCGCCGCGAAGGTGCCGAACGGAACGCCGAGCGCGACGGCGAGGAGCACGGCAGAAAGTCCGAGCGACACGCTGATCGGCAGCCCCTCCGCGATCAGCTCGGTGACGTCGAAGTCGCGGTATTTGAACGATGGGCCGAAGTCGCCGCGCGCGAGGCCCGACAGGTAGCGGCCGTACTGCACCAGCATCGGCTGGTCGAGACCGTATGCCGCTTCGAGATTCGCCTGGATCTCCGGCGGCAGCCGCTGCTCCTGGTCGAACGGCCCGCCCGGCGCGAGCCGGATCAGGAAGAACGTGGCGGTGACGATGACGAAGAGGGTCGGGATCGCCCCCAGCAATCGGCGCAGCAGGAATCCCGTCATGCCTTGTGAGGCAGACGGACCAGCACCAGCATCACCATCGCGAGAGCGACCAGCGCCACGATCACGCCGAACCCCAGTTGGTAGTTCCCCGAGACATCGTACAGCACGCCGGTCACGAATGGACCCAGCGCCCCGCCGCCGGCATCGAGCACGTTGATCGCACCCATCGCCTTGCCGATCGAACGCGCGCCGAACACATCGGCGGTCAGAAGCTGCAGCAGCGAGTAGTTGCCGCCCCAGCCGAGTCCGAAAAGGCTCACTCCGGCGAGCACGAGCTCGCGCTCGAGCGTCGCGAGCAGGAGCGCGCCCGCGAGCATCAGGCCGAGTGAAACCGCCCACGCGAGCTTCACGCCGGCGCGGTCGGCGAACCAGCCGAAGCCCACCTTGCCGACGATGCCGAGCAGGAACAGCGGCAGGAACAGCTTGGCCGCTTCGGGGGGCGAGTAGTCGAGCTGGCGCGCGTGCAGGAACAAGTTGCTCGAGAGTCCCAGGATCGAATAGAAGGTGAAGAACGCGGCGAGCCCCAGGAACCAGAAATTGGGCGAGCGCAGGATGTCGCCGTAGCTCAGCGCGCGGTTCTCGACCGATGCGCCCGTCTCCTGAGTCGAGGCGGTGGCCGGCTGCGCGCTCGAGTAGGCCTGCAAACCCAGGCGTTGAGGCCATTCCTTGATCGCGAGCAGGATCAGCGGCACGAGCAGCAGCGGGATGGCCGAGATGTATGCAAACGCCGGCCGCCAGCCATACGACTCGATCAGCCAGGTGTTGAGACCCGGGTAGAGCGAGTTGCCGAGGCTCGTGCCCGCGAGCATGAGACCGAGTGCGAGCCCACGCCTGTCGACGAACCAGCGAGAGACGATCACCACGCACAGGACCAGGCCGCAGCACGCGAGCGTGGTGCCCATCAGGAAGTGAATCCAGTACACGTCGCCGATGGAATCGATGCTCGAGTACAGGTAGAGCGCGACTGCGAGCACCACCGCGCCGAAAACCATGAAAGGCCGCACACCATGGCGATCGGCGAGCCAGCCGATCAGCGGCGCCACGATCGCCGCGGTGCCGAGCTGGATCAGCTCGCGGAACTTGAGCGCTCCCACGCTCACCCCTAGCTCGCCGAGCACTTTCTCGTCGAATACGGCCACGCCGTTGAGCGTGAGTCCGTTGGTGGTCCAGATGATCAGGAACGCCGGCAGGACGATGCCCCACCAGCCGTAGAACTTCCAGCCGCTGTGTGCGCGCATCGAGGCGTTCACAGTGACTGCGTGAGCATGAACTGCGGCTGGTCCGCGAACTGTCCGAATTCCTTCACCACCCGCTGCATGGTGTCGGTGGCGACGTCCTTGCCGAGCTGGTCCAGATCATTGATGCGCAGGATCTCGACGTACCGGTACGGCGCGGGCGCATCGCTGCCGAGCAGCCCCGTCGTGCGCAGCACTTCGAATGAATCCACCGATGGCAGCTTGTTGACGATCGGCAGGTCGGTCGTGCGCGCCCACTGCTCATACGCACGCGCATCGGCGCCCGCCTTCAGGTTGAACAGCACCACCACTGTCACGCTCGACATGTTCGTTTCTCCGTGATCGGAAAGAAAATGCGGCTGCGGGGCGGCGCGCTCAGGCCGGCTCGAAGGAATAGAGCGCGACCGGCACGCCGTCGGGATCGAAGAACACAGCCTCGGTGTAGCGGCCCGCCGGCATGGAAGGCGAAGCCGCGGCTTTCAGGTATGCGGTGGGCCGGGTCATGAATACGAAGCCGGCGCGCTCCAGGCGCGGCACGATCTCGTCCAGCCGGTCGGTCTGCAGCACGATGGTCGCCTGGCCGTAGGTCATGCGATCGCCGCGGGGCACCGTCACCTCGCCGGGCATGGGGTCCGCGTTGCTCACTTCGTACAGCCCGATCCAGCCGTGCGTGCTGTCGCCCGATGCCAGGTGCACGATGCGCATCGTGCAGTCGCGCAGGCCGGCGAGCCTTGCGATCGCCTCGCCGCTCACGACTTTGTCCTCGAGCACGGTGAGGCCGAGGATGTCGCGATACAGCGCGAGTGAGCGCTCGGCGCTTCGGCACCACAGCGTCACGCGCTTCACCGGTCCCGTGCGGCTCAAGGATGGCTCCTGCGATCGGGACTGCGATTGTGACTCGCGCCGGCGTCGCCGCCAATCCGCCGCGACTGCTCACTCGCGCGGCGCCTGCAACTGCTCGGGGTTCTCCTTGCGCATGCGATCGAGGAAGTCCGGCGGCAGTTGCTCGATGCGCGCGAGCTTCAGCCCATCGGCGTGCCAGAAAACGTGGCCCGGATGGTCCGCCATCTCCATCCAGTGCGGCCAGGGCGCAAGGTTGGTCGAAGAGAAGCTCGCGCTCACCGACGGCGCGTCACTCGCCAGCTCGCTGCGAAGCGTGCGCATCACGCTCGCCTCGCCCGCCGGCTGCGGCAGGCCGCGCGGAAAGATCCGGTCGGTGGAGATCCACAGATCCGGTCCGAACGCCTGCACGCCGAGCTGGATCGGGACCGCGGGCGAAGGCTCGGCTCCACCCCAGGCCGCCTGGAGTCCCTCGGTCGAATAGAGCATGTACCCGCGCCCGCCCAGCCGATTCGTAACCGGCGTGACGGTCTTGCCCGTGTAGGGATTGAGCATGGCGCCCGCCGGCTCTCCGGCCAGCGTCTTCATGAAGCTCGTGGTGCGGCCGGTGAGCCGATAGCGGTCTGTGCCGATGCGGCGAAAGCGCGTGATTTCCAGGCCCTCGAACCGGACCAGGGGTCGCGGCGGCGCGTCCGCGGTCACGCCGTAGATCGTCCCCGTGTACCACCACGGACAGTCGACCTCCTCCAGGCTGCCCTGCAAGCGAATCAGCGTGCGCAGGCGGCCTGGAGCGGACTGCAGGTCCAGCTCGGGTGCGGCGGCGGAGCTTGCTCCACTCGCCGACAGTGCGCCGAGCGTCGCCGCCGTGCCCAACAGAAACTCGCGTCGCCCGAATTCGGACCCCGTTGCGGTGGCGGATTTCGTCATGAAGCACCTCGGCTGGCCGGCACGACGCAGTCTGATGCACTCGCGCGAGCCGCGGGCCGCGCAGCGACGCGCTATCCGAAGCGCGGCGGCGCGAGCGCGCGCCGGACGCCGAGGACCTCGGCCACGTCGACGGGTTTTCCATTGAGATCAACGCGATCCCGCGAACTCATGAGATCGCACCTGACCTCCGTGCGTCCTCCGTCGGCCTGCCGGCCTACGAAGCGCGGCGGGCAAGGACCCGTCGAAGTTTAGCGAAGGCGTTACCTGCGGCAGCATCCTCAAACGGCACGCGATCTGCGGCGCGAAATTGACCGCTCGGTTTCACCCGATAGAGGTTGAGAATCGTCCG
>DASTQG010000078.1:0-2326 GCA_035761885.1 Steroidobacteraceae bacterium
AGAGGCCCGTCGCGACGAGACCGGCGACGTGCGCCATGTCGACGAGCAGGTACGCGCCGACCGAGTCCGCGATCGCGCGGAACCGCGCCCAGTCGATGACCCGCGAGTACGCCGAGAATCCCGCGATCACCATCTTCGGGCGGTGCTCGTGAGCGAGACGCTCGACCTGCGCGTAGTCGATCTCGCCGGTGGCGGGATCGAGCCCGTACTGGACCGCGTTGAACAGCTTGCCCGAGAAGTTCACTTTCGCGCCGTGCGTCAGGTGACCGCCGTGGTCGAGACTCATGCCCAAGATCGTCTCGCCAGGTTTGACGAGCGCGAGGTACGCGGCAGCATTCGCCTGCGATCCCGAGTGAGCCTGCACGTTCGCGTAGTCGGCGCCGAAGAGCGTCTTCGCGCGGTCGATGGCGAGCTGCTCGGCGATGTCGACGAATTCGCAGCCCCCGTAGTAGCGCTTGCCGGGGTACCCCTCGGCGTACTTGTTGGTCAGCACCGAGCCCTGGGCCTCGAGCACGCGCCGGCTCGCGTAATTCTCGGACGCAATCAGCTCGATGTGCTCTTCCTGGCGCTTTAGCTCGTGGTCGAGCGCCGCCGCGAGTTCGGGATCGAACCCGGCGATAGTCTGGCTCAAGGGAAACATCACCACTCCACGGTCGGGGAGCGGCAATTGTAGAGGGACGCTCCCCTTTTGGGGACGCTCCCCTTATATGGACCCGTCCCCCGTTGCAACGTCGTTCTGGTGATGGCGAGGTGAGGATTGCGACCTTATATCCGGCCATGCGGTGAGGCGCGGTTGGCCTCGGGCCCTGATGGTTTGCGCGCACTGCTCGTCCTGCTCTTTTCGCCGGCTCACGTAAGAGCCAAAGGGGAGTTCAGGGGTTCGAGAAGTGGATGCGATCCGTTCTGCCATCACGTTGAACGTCGTAGCAATCTGGAGATGAGTGGTCTGTCGATCGATCCGCGTCCGATGGCGCTTCAGGGGGCCGCCGCCCCGTAGCGCAGCGTCGCCCACAGCCGCCGGGCGAGCTTGTTGGCCAAGGCGATCGTGGCGCGGTTGGTCCCGCGCCGCTCCTGCACGGCCTGGCTCCAGCGGCTCAAGGCATCCTCGCGCCGATCCGCGGTGCGCAGCGCCGCACGCGCCCCGTGCACGAGCAGCGTGCGCAGGTAGGGGTTGCCGCGCTTGCTGATCGACAGCAGCAGCGTGCGGCCCGCGGAGGAGTGCTGGCGCGGGACCAGCCCGAGCCAGGCGGCCACTTGGCGGCCGTTTTTGAACGCCTGCGCATCGCCGAGCTCGGCGGCGAAGGCGGTGGCGGTGAGCGGGCCGACCCCTACGTGCGCCATCAGCGCCCGACACGGTTCGCTCCTGCGGGCCAGCTCGCTGAGCTGCGCCGTGGCGCTCGCGAGGGACCCATCGAGCTGGCCGAGACGGCGCTGTTGCTCGCACAGCGCCACCCGCAGCAGCTCGGGCAGGCGATCGCCCGCGAGGATCTCGGGCAACCTGCGCCGCAGCACCCCGAGGCTGCGCGGGATCACGATGCCAAACTCCATCAGCAGCCCACGCACTTGATTGACCAGCGCCGTGCGCTCCTTGACCATCCGCACCCGGATCCGATGCAGCGCGAGGATCTGCTGCTGCTCGAGCGACTTCACCGCCACACAGCGCATCGCCGGCTGGCGCGCCGCCTCGCAGATCGCCGCCGCATCGTTACGATCGTTTTTCTGGCCCCGCACGAACGCTTTCACGTACTGCGCCGGGATCAGCCGCACCTCGTGCCCGAGCACGCCGATCTGCCGGCCCCAGTGATGGGCACCCCCGCACGCCTCCAGCGCGATGCGACAGCGCGGCAGTTGTGCCAGGGTCTGCAGAAGCTGCGCTCGGCGCACCTGACGGCGATACCGCACCCGGCCCGCGCCGTCGACTCCGTGCAGCTGAAACACCGACTTTGCAATGTCGATACCCAACACCGTAACCTCGCTCATGGGCTCGTCCTCCACCGTTGGCATGAGAGTTCATAACACCCTCATGGTGGCGCCCTTCACGGTGACGCCGTAAGTGGGGGACGGGTCCATCCCATCTTTTCTGGAGCAGCCGAGCTGTGTTCGACACCGTTGAGAACGGGGAGCGTCCCCAAAAGGGGAGCGTCCCCTCGATGTCGCTGCTCGTCGTTCCGGCGATTCTCTATGTCGCGTTCTGCGCGTACCTGTACGGCGCGCAGAGATCGTTGATCTATTTCCCGACGCCGGAATCCACGCATGCCGGAGCGGAGGTCGTGCCGCTTGCGACCGACGGCGCGACGCTCAAGGTTCTGGCGGTGCGGCGCGCGGG
>DASTQG010000079.1:0-12182 GCA_035761885.1 Steroidobacteraceae bacterium
GGTACGCACGCTGGTCGACCCGAACGATCCGCAGGACGTGAACAAGGTGCACGCGTTGCAGGATGCGATGAAGATCGAACAGAAAGGCGTCGGACAATGGCAGGCGCCGGACTGGGATGCGGCGAGCCAGAAGAAAGTGCGGGACGCGCTGCTCACGCTGGCGACGACGATGCCGGATTTCACGGGCGCATTCGGCACCAAAGAGCAGGTGGACCCTGTCAGACACCTCCTCGGCAGCGCGGCGGCCTGGGGCGGCAATCCGGCCAAGGACGCGATCTATCTCAACGTCGTTCCGGCGAAGAACGATGGAAAGACCGTGCACCGGCTCTCTGTGAAGGACGTGCCGGTCGACGCGTTCTGGTCGATCAGCCTGTATAACGAAAAGGGCTACTACGAAAAGAATCCGCTCAACGCCTACACGGTGAACAACGTCACGGCGAAGCGGGGGCCGGATGGCTCGGTGGCGATCCAGTTCGGCGGCTGCGACGGCACGATCCCGAACTGTCTGCCGATCATGAAGGGATGGAACTACACCGTACGCCTCTACAGGCCACGCGCGGAAGTCCTCAACGGCAAGTGGAAGTTCCCGGAGGCGCAGCCTGGCTGAGAGCCTCGCGCAGGGCATACGCGGCGCTTACACTGGCGGCATGAGGGGAGGGCGCCAACCGCTGCGCAACGGCGTCTCGGCCATGATCATGGCCGCGGGTATCGTCGTCGCGGGCGGTTGCAAGGTCATTCCGACGCTCACGGGCAGCGCGCAGAAGGCCGAAGCGCAGGCCCAGCGCATTCAGGAGCTGCAGACGCAGACCATGCGCTTTGCCGACGAATACGTCGGGCGCATCGTCGATGCGACCTATGCCATCAAGCGAGAGACGCTCGAGCCCCGCCAGCGGCTCTCGGCGCACAACTGGATGATCTCGCAGACCACGTCGGCGTACACCAGCGCGAGTGGTCCCAATGCGGTCGCCAATGCGCTCGACCTGGTGGTGCTCGCAACGCTCAGTCGCAGGGTCATGGAGGGCACGTGGGTGGAGGAGCGCTTCGGAAGCAAGGCAGACTTACTGCGTCGGGCGCACGCCAGCATGGAGCCCCGGGCCTGGGCGCTCATCGAGAGTGTGTCGACGGAGGAGCAGCGCGCGACGCTGCGCAAGTCCATCGAAGACTGGCAGGACCGCAATCCCGACGTGGTCGGTGTCGCCTTCATTCACTTCCACGATTTCGCCAAGCTGATGCAGCAGCGTGGCGAATCCAAGGTCCCCGGCAGTCTGTTCGGATTTCTGGGCCTCGATCCGCTGTCGAACCTCGATCCGGCGGTGCGCGAGCTGGAGCAGACACGCCACCTCGCCGAGCGCGCCATCTACTATCTGCAACGCATGCCGACCATGGTCGACATGCAAATCGAGCGGCTGAGCCTGGATATCGCGCTCCTGCCCGATACGCAGCGCCTGCTCGCGGGCGTCGACCGCGCATCGATCGCGGCGGAATCCGCGGGCAGGCTCATGAACCAGCTGCCGGAGGTGATCGCGCGCGAGCGCCAGGCGACGATCGATCAGATCATGGAAGCGCTCTACGCGCAGGAAGCGCGCGTGCGCGAGCTCACCGTGCAGCTGCGCGGAACGCTGGAAGCGGGCACTGCGACCTCCGATTCGCTCAACGCCACGATCAAGTCGCTCGATGCGCTGATGGTGCGGTTCCAGCCAAAGCCGTCGTCTTCGCCGGAGCTCGTCAGCGCCGCGAATACGGGGCCGGCAACACCTGCCAAGCCCTTCGACATCGCTGACTACACCGACGCCTTGCGCGAGCTGGCGGCCACCGCGCGGGAGCTGCAGACACTCGTGCAAGCCATCGACTCCGGAGTGCCGGGCATCCAGGGGATCGCGCAGAGTGCAACAGCGGACGTCGCAGCGCTGATCGACAAGCTTTTCTGGAATCTGCTGCTGCTTTCGCTGATCGTCATCGCCGCCGCCTTCGCAGCGGCGCTCGGTTATCGCCTGATCCGGCGACGGCTCGACGCGCGCCCCTAGCCGATCTTTTCCATTTCGGCGGGGCTGAGCTTCACGGCAGCGGCGGCCACGTTTTCTTCCAGGTGTCCCACGGACGAGGTACCGGGGATCGGCAGCATGACCGGCGAACGGGCGAGCAGCCAGGCGAGGGCGGCCTGCGTCACCGTGATGTTGCGCTGCCTGGCCAGTGCGGTGAGCGCGGCGATCTGCGGATTCTGCTGACCGGCCGCCTGCTGGCTCTGCGCGAGCGGCGCCCACGGAATGAACGCGATGTCGTTCCTGGCGCAATACTGCACGACGTCCTCGGAGCGGCGGTCCGCGACGTTGTAGCGGTTCTGCACCGAGACCACTTTCACCACGCGCAAGGCGCGCTCGAGCTCGCCCAGGTCGAAGTTCGATACGCCGATGTGCCGGATCTTGCCCTCCTTCTGCAGCTTCGCAAGCTCACCGAGCGAGTCTTCGAGCGGCACCGCGGGGTCGATCGCGTGCAGCTGGTACAGGTCGATGCGCTCCAGCTTGAGTTTCTTGAGGCTCGCCTCGCAAGCGGCGCGCAGGTGTTGCGGCCGGCCATCGTTGGTCCACTCGGGCTGCGAGGGACGCTTGAGGCCGCCCTTAGTGGCGATGACGAGGCCTTTCGCGTAGGGGTGCAGTGCCTCGGCGATCAGGATCTCGCTCACGTCCGGGCCGTACGCATCGGCCGTGTCGATGAAGTTCACGCCCAGGGCGACCGCGCGCTGCAACAGCCGCTTCGCGGCCGCCGGATCGCCTGGATTACCCCAGATGCCCGCGCCGGTGACGCGCATGGCGCCGAATCCCATGCGATTCACGCGCAGGTCGCCGCCGATCGTGAGCTGTCCTGCGCTCGCCGCCATTGCCGGCCCGCGCGTGGACGCCGTCGTCGCGGTGACCTCGGTGAGAAAGGCTCCGGCGGAGCGTGGGGCGGTGAGGAGAGCGCCTGCGGAGAGGAGCGTGCCTGCACCCAACAGGAGGTCACGACGGCGGAAGCTTTGCATGGGGCTCTCCCTGGGAATTCGCCAAACGGACAGTGCTCCGACTGCGGCGTAGCGCGCCAGTTCAGCGGGCCGCGCTAGGAGCGTTGCCCCCCATCCGGTATGATGCGCGCCGGCGATCCGGATCAGCGGAACGCAATTCTTCCGGTCGGGGCGTGGCGCAGTCTGGTAGCGCACTTGCATGGGGTGCAAGGGGTCGCAGGTTCAAATCCTGTCGCCCCGACCAATCTCGATGACGGTCTCAGCGCGTCGGCAGCGGCAGCGCGGTCGATTCCTTGATGGTGGAGAGCACGATCTTGGAATTCACCGACTGCACCGACGGAAAGCGCGACAGGTGATCGAGGAAGAATGCCTCGTAGCTCTTGATGTCCTTCTCCACGATGCGCAGCAGGAAGTCCTGCTCGCCCATCACCGTGTAGCAGTCGAGCACCTCCGGGTAGCGGCGCACGGCCTGCTCGAATTTCATCAGCGCATCGCGCCCATGCGCGGCGAGCTTCACCTGCGCATAGACCATCACGTGCAGCCCGACCTTCTCCCGGTCGAGAATGGCGACGCGGCTGCGGATCACGCCCGCCTCCTCGAGACGGTGGATGTGGCGCCAGCAGGTGGACACCGACATGTCGGCCTTCTCCGCGACCTGGGCGGCCGACAGATCGCCATGCCGCTGGAGTATGTTCAAAATGCGAAAATCGTTCCGGTCGAGCTCGATTTGCATAAAATAGTTCACCGAATGGGCCATTGTTGAACTGAGTATTTCACCAGCGCCTTCCCGCGGACAAGTTTTGCAACGAAGAGACCGCAGCGGCGGGCCTACGCTAGCGGGTCGACCCGGGCCGGCCGGCTCTTGCGCGTGCCGCCCGTAAAGGAGCCTCTCGCCGCATGAATCCGAAGTCGCGCCTGCACGTTCCCCAGCCTCCCGCACGCCCCGGGCAGCCACCCGACTTCAGCTATCTGCAGTTGTCGCCCGCCGGCGCAGTCGCGCGCCCCGATCCGCGCGTGCCGGCGCAGGAAACCGCGAAGCTCGCCTTCGAGCTGGTGCGCGTGCTCGACGACCAGCATCGCGCCGTGGGGCCCTGGAACCCGCACCTCGAGCCGCAGGAGCTGCAGGTGGGCCTGCGCCACATGCTGCTCACCCGTATCTTCGACGAGCGCATGCAGCGTACGCAGCGCCAGGGTCGCATCAGCTTCTACATCCGTTCCTTCGGCGAAGAGGCTGTTTCGATCGCCGCCGCCCTGGCGCTGCGCCCGACGGACATGCTGTTTCCCGGCTATCGCAACCAGGGTTTCTACCTGGTGCGCGGCCGCCCGCTCACCGACCTCATGTGCCAGCTGCTCTCCAACACGCGCGACATGTGCAAGGGCCGGCAGTTGCCGGTGATGTATCACTGGGCGGCGGGACGCATCTTCTCGATCTCGGGCAATCTCGCCACTCAGTTTCCGCAGGCTGTGGGCTGGGCAATGGGCGCGGCCATCAAGGGCTCGGACGACATCGCCGCCACCTGGATCGGCGAGGGCAGCAGCGCGGAAGCCGATTTCCACTACGGCATGGTGTTCGCGTCCGTGTACCGCGCGCCCATCATCCTCAACGTCGTGAACAACCAGTGGGCAATCTCCACGTTCCAGGGCATCGCCGGCGGTGAGCAGGTGACGTTCGCCGCGCGCGGTCCGGGCTATGGCATGGCCGGCCTGCGCGTGGACGGCAACGATTTCCTCGCGGTTCACGCGGCGACGCAGTGGGCCGCGGAGCGTGCGCGCGCGGGTAACCAGCCCACGCTGATCGAGATGGTCACATACCGCGCCTCGGCGCATTCGACCAGCGACGATCCTTCGCGCTACCGCGCGAAGGAAGAGTACGAGCATTGGCCGCTCGGCGATCCGATCGAGCGCCTCAAGAATCATCTCATCGCGCTGGGCGAGTGGTCGCAGGAGCGGCACTCGGCGTTGCAGCGTGAGCTCGAGGAGCACGTGGCGGCATGCTGGAAAGAAGCGGTGAAGTACGGAACGCTCACGGAGGGGCCGCGCCTGGACCCGGACCTGATGTTCGAGGACGTGTTCAAGGAGATGCCGGCGCACCTGCAGCGCCAGCGCGATCAGCTCAAGGCGGAAAGGGGCTGAGCATGGCGCAGATGAACATGGTGCAGGCGCTGAACTCGGCGATGGACACGATGCTGGGCCGCGATCCTTCCGTCGTGCTCATGGGCGAGGACGTGGGCTACTTCGGTGGCGTGTTCCGCGCCACCGACGGCCTGCAGCGCAAGCACGGCGTGCATCGCGTGCTCGACACGCCGATCGCCGAGGGCGGCATCATCGCCGCGGCGGTCGGCATGAGCGTGAACGGCCTGCGGCCCGTCGCCGAGATCCAGTTCGCCGACTACATCTATCCGGGCTACGACCAGATCGTGAGCGAGCTGGCGCGCATCCGCTACCGCAGCGCCGGCGAGTTCTTCTGCCCGGTCACGGTGCGTACGCCCTGCGGCGGCGGCATCCGCGGCGGCCAGACTCACTCGCAGAGCCCCGAAGCGCTGTTCGCGCACGTCGCAGGCCTGAAAGTGGTGATGCCCTCCAACCCGTACGACGCCAAGGGCCTGCTCATCGCCGCGATCGAGGACGACGATCCCGTCATCTTTTTCGAGCCCAAGCGACTGTACAACGGACCGTTCGACGGCGACCCGAACAAGCCCGCGGTGCCCTGGAGCACTCACCCCAAGGGCGAAGTGCCGGATGGCTACTACACTGTGCCGATCGGCAAGGCGAACCTGGTGCGCGAGGGCAGGGATTTGAGCATCGTGACTTACGGTACGATGGTCTACGTCGCGGAAGCCGCCGCGCGCAACCTCGGCGTCGACGCCGAAATCATCGACGTGCGTTCCATGGTGCCGCTCGATCTGGAAACGATCATCGCTTCGGTGCGCAAGACCGGCCGTTGCGTGATCGCGCACGAGGCGACGCGTTTTGCCGGCTTCGGCGCGGAGCTCAGCGCGAGCGTCCAGGAGGAGTGCTTCTGGCACCTGCAGGCGCCGATCGAGCGGGTGGCCGGTTGGGACACGCCGTATCCGCATGCCTTCGAGTGGGAGTATTTCCCGGGCCAGACGCGCGTGGGCAACGCGATCAAACGCGTGATGGAGGCATCGTGAGCCGTTACGTCTTCAAGATGCCGGACCTCGGCGAAGGCACGGTGGAAGCCGAACTGGTCGCGCTGCACGTGAAGCCGGGCGACGTGGTGACCGAAGACCAGATCATGGCCGAGGTCATGACCGAGAAAGCGGCGGTCGAAGTGCCGGCGCCGGTGAGCGGGCGAGTCGTTTCCATCAATGCCAAGCCCGGCGACATGGTGCCGGTCGGCTCCGAGCTGGTGGTGTTCGATACCGACGCGGCGGGCGAGTCCGCGAACAGTCCCCAGCCGGCGAAGGCCGAGGCAAAGGACGCTCCCGCAAGCGCGCCCGCCAGCAAGGCGCCGACCGTCGCCGTGCCAGCAGCTTCGGCCACGACGGCGCGCGCCATCACGGACGTTCTCCAGCCGCACGCCTCTACCGAGCGCGTGATGGCCTCGCCTGCGACGCGACGGCGCGCGCGCGAGGCTGGCATCGACTTGCGACTGATCAAGGGTTCGGGACCGGGCGGGCGCATCGTGCGCGCCGACCTCGACCACACGATGCAGTCGCAGGGCGCTGCGTCCGCTGCGACACGCGCGCCGGCAGGCGCCGTGCGGCGCGAAGGCGTGGAAGAGGTCAAGGTCATCGGCCTGCGCCGCACGATCGCGCAGCGCATGAGCGCGGCGAAGCGCGACATTCCGCATTTCGCCTACGTGGAAGAGGTCGACGTCACCGAGCTCGAAGCGCTGCGTCGTCACCTCAATGCCCGGCGCGCGGCCGGCACCGCCTCGTATACCTATCTGCCGTTCATCGTCACCGCGCTCACGCGCGTACTCGTGGACTTTCCGCAGTGCAATGCCCATTACGACAGCGAACGCGGCGTGATCCTGCGTCACCGGCCGGTGCACGTCGGCATCGCAACGCAGACGCCCGACGGGCTGCTGGTGCCCGTCGTGCGGCACGCGGAAGCACGTCCGCTGCGCGACCTGGCGGACGAGATCCGCCGCCTCACCGATGCCGCGCGCACCAAGAAAGCCACCCGGGAGGAACTGTCCGGCTCGACCATCACTGTCACGAGCCTCGGCAGGCTCGGCGGCATCGTGTCCACGCCGGTGATCAACGCACCGGAAGTGGCGATCATCGGCATCAACAAGGTGGTGGAACGGCCGGTGGTGCGCGAGGGCGCCGTGGTGGTGCGCCACATGATGAACTTGTCCTCCTCCTTCGATCACCGCATCGTCGACGGCTTCGACGCGGCGGCGATGATCCAGGCGCTGCGCGAGCGCCTGGAGCACCCGGCAACCATATTCGTCGACCCCTGAGCCCCGAACCAGGTACCCAACCCCATGAACGCGAAGATCCAGGAAACCCCGCAGCGCCCCGCCTTCGGCACCGTCCTCGCGGAGCAGATGGCTGTCGCAACCTACGCCAACGGCGCGTGGAGCAAGCACGAGATCCGCCCGACCGGCCCGCTGCCCATGCATCCGGCCGCGCACGTGCTGCACTACGCGAGCACCTGCTTCGAGGGCTTCAAGGCTTATCGTGGTCCGGCGGGCAGCGTGAACGTCTTCCGCCTCGACAAGCACATCGAGCGCATGCGTCAGAGCGCGCGCCTGCTGGCGCTGCCCGAGCCCGATCCGGCGCAGCTCGCCGAGATGGTGCGCACCGTGATCGATCGTTGTCGCGCGAGCGTGCCCGAAGCACCCGGCGCGCTGTACATGCGCCCGATGCTGTTCGGCACGATGCCGAACATCGGTGCCGCGGCCACGCCTTCCAACGAAGCGACGCTGATCGTGCTCGCGAGCCCCGTGTGGGATTACTTCGCCGGTGGCATGAAGCCGCTGCGCATTTTCGTCGACGACAAGAATCATCGCACCGCCGATCATCTCGGCATGGTCAAGACGGGCGGCAACTACGCCGCGGCGATGGGCCCCACGCTCGCCGCGCGCAAGCAGTACAACGTCGACCAGGTGCTGTTCTGTCCGGGCGGCCAGGTGCAGGAAACCGGTGCAGCCAATTTCCTGCTGATCCGCGAAGGCCACCTGCTCACGCGCAGTCTCGATTCCACCTTCCTGCACGGGGTGACGCGCGATTCGCTGCTGCACATGGCGCGCGCGGACGGCTATCGCGTGGAAGAGCGCAAATTCGACGTCGCCGAGATGCTCGAGTGGGTGCGCAACGGCGAAGCGGCGCTTTCCGGAACGGCCGCTGTGCTGGCCGGAGTCGGTACGCTGGTACATGCCGGCAAGGAGCATCGCGTCGGCACCGGTGACATCGGTTCCGTGACGCGCAAACTGCGCTCGCAGCTGGTCGCCATTCAGCAGGGCGACGCGCCGGACCGCTTCGGCTGGCTCACTCCAGTGTGAACGAGATGTCGCCGTATCGCGACGCGCGTGCAGATTTTTCCTAGGGAATATCCTACGCGACGTCGCGCCGCGCACCTACGGATGGCGCGCGACGATGAGAGGAGACTCTCCCTCGCCGAAACGGATAGCACTTGGTGAGTGCGACATCGGCAGGTGTGGAAGCTGATCCAGGATGGATGCAGGACCCACGCCAGGGACACGGAAAGTCCACCGACAATCGCCTGCGGGCAAAGGATTCGCCCCGCAGGCGTTTTATTTTGCGCGCCAGGAAAGCCCCGCAAGGAAGCTACGGCGCCGCGCGGCTCTGGATCTGAGAACGCACGCGGCCGAGCTGATCGCGCACCTGTTCGCGCCGTTCCGGCCGAACCCTCTCGTCTTTCCCCAGTGAGTCGATGAGCTGCAGGAGCGCATCGACGCCGCGTTGCAGCTCCGGCAGCGCGCGTGCATCGGTGCGCGCGAGGTTGGTGAGCGTTCCCTGCGCAAATCCCGCAATCGACTCGAGCACCACTTCCGGCCTGTCCGCCGAGAGTGCGGCGCGCGCGCGCAGCGAGAAGATCGCCGGGGTCGGCTGGGTGGTGACGGCCTCTTCCAGCATCGTGAGTGCCTCACGGCCGTAGCGCGCGCGCGCTTCCGGGTTCGTGACGCGCGTGCGCCACTCGGCGCGAGCCTGCAACGCCTCGAAATACCATGCGTCCGTCCAGCGCGCCTGCCGCAGCTCTTCGTCGAGCGCTGGCATCTTGGCCCAGTCGCCCGCGACCGCGTTCCGGCCCGCCTGGACCACTGCCGCGCCCGAACCGGAAAGCCCCGCGGCGGTTTCCGTGATCGCCGCGGGCGCACGGTTTTGCGCAAGGTAGGGGAGCCACGGACGAATCAGCTCGAAGCGCACGGCGTCGTTGGCGGGGTCCGTGCCGTACGCCTCCCGCAGCAGGCGTGTCGCGCTGCGAGCATCGCCCACCGCGTTGAACGCCATTGCCGCGGCGTACGCCGCATCCGCCGGATCGCCGAGGGAACGCGCAATGCGCTGCAGACGCTCGGGCGTGCCCGGATCGATGGCGGCGAACAGCGCGACTCGTCGCGCCAGGTAGGTGTGGGAAAGACCGAGACCCGGCTCGCGCAGCAGGTTGCCGTCGCGGCGCTGCAGAGGATCGTATTGCGCCAGCACGCGGCTGGCTGTTTCGGGCGTGAGACTCGAGCCCGTATCGTAGGCACCGGCCGTGGCCATGCGATTGCGGTCATCGGTGATGATCTGCGCGCCGCGGGCCAGCGCGCGTGCGCCCTGCAGGTCGGCGACGAGCGCTGCGACCACGTCCTCGGTGGTGTGGATGCCGAAGCGCGCGAAGTGCCGCGGCGCGAGGATCAGGGGCGCACCCGTGCGCGCGAGGCCGCGCTCCAGCTCCAGCGGCGCGGTCGAGGCGAGGAACACGAAGGTGTTGGGGTCGGGTCGGTAGATGCGCACCTGGCCGAACACGTCGAGCAGCGTCGCGGTGAGCGAGCGCAGCAGCTCTTCGTCGAGGAACGCGATGTTCATCCACTGCACGAACACTCCGCCCTCGGTGAGGTGCGCGAGCGCCTGCTGCATGAATTCGCGCGTGTAGAGGTGCGAGGCGCCCGCCGTCCACGGGTGCGAGGGTTGCGAGACGATGGCGTCGTAGCGCCTGGAGGTGAGCGACAGCGCACCGCGCGCGTCGTTGACGATGAGGTTCACGCGCCGGTCCGTGAGCGGATCGCGCGCGCGCAGCGCACTCACGGCGCGGTTCGCATCGATGACCTTGGGCTCCAGCTCGATCACGTCCACGCTGCGCACCGTGGGCGCGATGCCGTCCACCACCACGCCGCCGCCGTAGCCGATCACGAGCATGGACTGGGTGGCGGGTCGTGCGATCACCGCGAGCGGCGACAGCCAGAACTCGCCGCTGAACCTGGGCGCGGTACCCGCCATCTCGATCACGGCTTCGGGTAGCCCGTTCGTGCGCAGCATCAGCGAGCCTTCCTGCTCCAGCACGACCACGCTCGCCGAGCGGCCGACCTCGTAGTAGCGCAGCTGGCCCGCGGGGCTCACGTTCAGCGGCGAGGTGCGCAGAAACTTGTCCGGAGGCTGCGGATGAAAGAGAAACGCGAGCGCGGCGCAGCCGACCGCGGCAACGGCGCTCCAGGCGAGGGCGGCGCGCGCGACGGCGATGCAGACGATGAGGGCGAGCAGCGCGTTGCCGAGCACCGCGAAGCGGATCGCGCCTTCGAAGCGCAGCTCCGGGATGAGCACGAATCCCGCGAGCAGCGCCCCCACGATGGCGCCCACCGTGTTCCACGCGTAGATGCGTGCCGTGGCACTCGCCGCGAGGCGGGGATCGTCGGTGAGAATGCGCACCGCGAGCGGGAAGGTCGCGCCGATGAAGAGCGTCGCGGGCAGCAGCACGATGATCGCGATCGCGACGTTGCCGCGCAGCCCGGCCCGATCCGGCACGAGCCCTTCCAGGGCCAGGTACACCGCGATCGAGCAGGCGGCGATCGCGAGCTGTGCGACGACGAACGCGCCGGCGGAGATCCGTTGCGAGCGTGCCAGGTGCGAGGCCGCGGCGCTGCCCACCGCGATGCCGAGCAGGAAGCTCGCAACCATTGTGGCGAACGCATAGAGGCTGCCGCCCAGGACGAAACTGAGCAGCCGGGTCCACAGCACCTCGTAGACGAAGGAAAGTGCGCCCGATGCGAACATGACCGGCAGGATCCAGTGCCTGCCGAACCCCAACCTTTGGGCCCAGGTCTGTGAGGGCGGGCGCGTAACCTGGCCTGGCAGCGTGGTCACGCGGGCTTGCGCGCCGGCACGCGAGAGCGCCGCCGCAATGGCGAACACCAGCACGTTGATCGCCGCGCCAACGAACACCGTGCCGCGCAATCCGAGCTCGGGCAGGAGGACGAACGCGGCCACCAGCGCTCCGCCCACGGCGCCGAGCGTGTTGATCGCATACAGAAGGCCGGTGCGGCGGGCGATCTGTGCCTCGGTGCGCACCGCGTGCCGCGTGAGCAGCGGCAGGGTCGCGCCCATGAGAGCCGTGGGGATCACGAGAACCGCGAACGCCGTGATCAGATAGAAAGCGGTCTGGCCCCAGCCTTCACCGTTGGGCGGCCCGGGCTGTTGGCCTATCGCCGCCACCATCAGCGATTCGGCTGCGACGAGCAGGACCGGTACGAGGAGCGCTCCGAGTGCGATGCCGAACTCGAGGGCACCGTAGACCAGCACGGGCCGGCGCACCCGATCGAGAAAGCGATCCACCGCGCGCGCGCCCAGCGCGAGGCCGCCCATGTAGGCGGCGAGCACCGTCGCGACCGCGATCTCGGAGGTGCCGAACACCAGCGAGAACTGGCGCATCCACGCAGTCTGATAGAGAAGGGCGGCGAATCCCGACAGGGCGAAGCACGCCCCTACGCCGAGCAGCGTCCACGAGCTCGGTCCATCCGGGTGCTGGGTCGTGCTCGCCTGGTTCGAGTTGTTCTCGGGCGAGCCGGCGATAGACATGGGCGCGCAGTCTACAATGGCTCGCAGCACGGCATGCAGCGGGATGGAGGGGACACGTGAGCGGATCGGAAGGCGCAGGCAGGTTCGCGGCCTGCGGGGTCATCACCATCACCACGGACTTCGGCCACCAGGGCCCGTTCGTCGCCACCATGAAGGGGCGCATGCTCACGCGCTTTCCGGCGGCGCGGATCATCGACCTC
>DASTQG010000080.1:0-4361 GCA_035761885.1 Steroidobacteraceae bacterium
CCTGCCCGGCGTGACGCGCGACAGCGCCATCACGATCCTGCGCGACATGGGCTGCGAGATCGTCGAGCGGCGCATCGCCATCGATGAAGTCGTCGCGGCGCACGACCGCGGCGAGCTGCGCGAGTGCTTCGGGACGGGCACCGCGGCCACGCTTTCGCACATTCAGTCGATCGGCGTGCACGGCCGCAGGCTCGCGCTGCCGCCGGCGGACCAGCGTCCCGTGGCAAACGAGCTGCGGCGCCGGCTGGTCGCCATTGCCAGCGGTCTCGAGCCCGACACCCATGGCTGGGTCGATGTGTTGAGTTGAACCAGAGGGAGTACCGATGAAACATTTCCTGCTCTTCTACGAAGTCGCCGACGGCTACGTCGAGCAGCGCGCCGCTTTCCGGGATGCGCACCTGACCAAGGCGTGGATCTCCCACGCCAGAAACCAGCTGCAACTGGGCGGCGCATTGGCCGATCCCGTCGATGGCGCGGTGCTGCTGTTTCGGGGAGAAACGCGGCAGGTCGCCGAGGAGTTCGCCCGGTCCGATCCGTACGTGGTGAACGGACTGGTGAAACGCTGGTACGTCCGCGAGTGGTCCACCGTCGCGGGCGAGGGCGCAGCCAACCCGGTACGGCCGGCGAGCTGATCCCGGCGCGGCCGGGTTCGTTCCCGCAGGCTCGCCGCAAAGTCGGCCGCGCTGTCGCGGCCCGTAATGTTTGCAAGGTCGCACGACCTGCAATCCCTCGTCCCCCTTGCCCTGACGCCGCCGGCGTGGCGCCTGGCCGCGGATACCCTATAATCCGCGCCCCTTCGCACCTTGAACCGGCTCCGGAATCCACAATGAACAGGCTCGTCATGGCCATTCTCTGTACGTCTCTCGCTGCAGGCGCCGCGGTCACCGCGGTCCATTCGACTTCGACCGACCCCGCGCCGCGCGCGTCGGGGCTGGACCTGGCCGGCGCCGACCGCAACGTTCGCCCCCAGGACGACCTGTTTCGCTACATGAACGGCGAGTGGCTGCGCACCACGCAGATCCCCGCGGACCGCTCCAACTACGGCGCCTTCACCATGCTCGACGACAAGGCGCAGGCCGACCTGCGCGCGATCATCGAGGAGGCGGCCGCGAAGCCGCAGCGCGCGCCGGGCTCGGATGAGCAGAAGGTGGGAGATTTCTACAAGAGTTTCATGGACACCGCGCGCGTTGACGCTCTCGGTCTGAAGCCGCTGCAGGCGGAGCTTGCGCGCATCGACGCGATCGCGGACCGCGCGGCGCTCAATCGCTATCTGGGCGAGTCGCAGTTCGTGGGCCTTTCCCACCCGGTCGGCCTGTACATCGCGCAGGACGAGAAGAACACGACCGCCTATATCCCGATCGTGGTGCAGAGCGGGCTCACGCTCCCGGACCGGGACTACTACCTCAAGTCCGAGGACAAGTACGCGAAGATTCGCGACGCGTACGCCGCGTACATTGCCCGGATGGCGCAACTGGCCGGCATCTCCGATCCCGCCGGTACCGCCAAGCGGGTCCTCGCGCTGGAGACGCGCCTCGCCGAAGCGCAATGGACGCGCGTGCAGAATCGCGACGCGGTCGCCACCTACAACAAGCACACGCTCGCGAGCGCCAACGAGCTCACGCCCGGCTTCGACTGGAAGGCGTTCTTTGCCGCCGCGGGCATCGCCACGCCCGATTTCATCGTCACGCAGCCTAGCTATTTCGCCGGCCTGTCCCGGGCGCTGGCGGAAATCCCGCTCAAGGACTGGCGCGAGTACCTCAAGTTCAAGCTGGTGAACGACTATGCGCCGTACCTGAGCGCTGCCTTCGTCGATGCGCATTTCGACATGCACGGCCGCACGCTCAAGGGCATCGAAGAGAATCGTCCGCGCTGGAAGCGCGCGGTCGATGCGCTCGACAACACGATGGGCGAGATCGCCGGACGCCTGTACGTGGAGCGGCACTTCAAGCCCGAGGCGAAGCGGCGCATGGACGAGCTGGTGAGGAACCTGATCCGCGCCTACGAGATCTCGATCGACGAGCTGGACTGGATGAGCCCGGCGACACGGGCGCAGGCGCGCGCCAAGCTCGCCAAGTTCACCGTGAAGATCGGCTACCCCGACAAGTGGAAAGACTATTCGGCACTCGAGATCAAGGCTGACGAGCTGGTGGGCAACCTCCTGCGCTCGGCCGCCGTGGAACAGCGGCGCGGCATCGCCAAGCTCGGCAAGCCCATCGACCGCACCGAGTGGCTGATGACGCCGCAGACGGTCAACGCCTACTACTACCCGCCGATGAACGAGATCGTGTTCCCCGCGGCGATCCTGCAGCCGCCGTTCTTCAACGCGACCGCGGACGATGCGGCCAACTACGGTGGCATCGGCGCGGTGATCGGACACGAGATCAGTCACGGCTTCGACGACCAGGGCCGACGCTACGACGGCGACGGCAACCTGCGCGACTGGTGGACGGCTGACGACGAGAAGCGTTTCAAGGAACGCACGGCCGCGCTCGTGGCGCAGTACGGCGCGTTCAATCCGATCGACGATCAGCACGTCAACGGCGAGCTCACGCTCGGCGAGAACATCGGCGACCTGTCGGGACTCGCGGTCGCCTACAAGGCGTACCAGCTCTCCCTCGACGGCAAGCCCGCGCCGACGATCGACGGCCTCACGGGCGAGCAGCGCTTCTTCCTGGGCTGGGCCCAGGTGTGGCGGCGCAAGTACCGCGACGAGGAGCTGCGCGTGCGCCTGCTCACCGATCCGCACAGCCCGAGCGAGTACCGCGCCAACGGCGTGGTCACCAACATGAGCGAGTTCCACGAGGCGTTCGGCCTCAAGCCCGGCGACAAGCTGTATCGGCCCGCCGAGCAACGCGTGGAGATCTGGTAACGCCGCGCAACGCGCGCCGGCACGACGGAGGATGCCAATGAAGCTGCAACACGTTCGAACCGCCTTTCTCGCCGTTGCGGCGGCGCTGCTGCTGTCGGGCTGCGGCTACAACACGCTGCAGTCGCAGGACGAGCAGATCAAGAGCGCCTGGTCCGAGGTCATCAACCAGTACCAGCGACGTGCGGACCTCGTGCCCAATCTCGTCAACACGGTGCGCGGCGCGGCGGCTCAGGAGCGCGGTGTGCTCGAGGCGGTGACCAACGCACGTGCGCGGGCGAGCTCCATCCAGGCCACCCCGGAGCTGCTCGAGAATCCCGAGGCGTTCCGTCAGTTCCAGCAGGCGCAGGGCGAGCTGACCAGCGCGCTGT
Source organism: Steroidobacteraceae bacterium (assembly GCA_035761885.1). Lineage (GTDB taxonomy): Bacteria > Pseudomonadota > Gammaproteobacteria > Steroidobacterales > Steroidobacteraceae > DASTQG01. Next base: position 3,238 of record DASTQG010000080.1, read on the forward strand.
CGAGGCTCCTGGTCACCGTCGAAGCCTATCCGCAGCTGCAGTCCATGCAGGCATTTCGCGACCTGCAGTCGCAGCTCGAGGGCGTCGAGAACCGCATCGCGGTCGCGCGCAAGCGCTACATCGAGGCGGTGCAGGGCTACAACACGACGGTGCGCTCCTTCCCGAGCAATCTCACCGCGATGCTGTTCGGTTTCGACGTGAAGCCGAACTTCACCGTCGAGGACGAGCGCGCGATTTCGACCGCGCCAACGGTTGATTTCAGCACGCCGTCGCCCACGCCGCCGGCGCCGACCGCCGAGCCGCCGCCGCCCGCGCAGAACTGATCCGGAACCTCGGTGCCGAGGTTCCTTGTGAGCGGATCGCGCGCCGGACGGCCGCACGCGGTGGCGGGCGTTCTCGCCGCACTGCTGCTGTTTCAGTCGCTCGGGTGGGCACAGGTGCCCGTGCCCGAGCTCAAAGCGCGCGTCACCGATCTCACCGGCACTCTCAGCGCGCAGCAGAGCGCCGCGCTGGAAGAGAAACTGCGGGCGTTCGAGCAGCGCAAGGGCAGCCAGATCGCGGTGCTGCTGGTGCCGACCACCGAGCCCGAGGACATCGCTGATTTCGGCATTCGCGTGGCCGATGCCTGGAAGCTCGGGCGCAAGGGCATCGACGACGGCGCGATCCTGATCATTGCCAAGAACGACCGGCGCATGCGCATCGAGGTGGGCTACGGGCTGGAAGGCGTGCTCACCGACGCGGTGAGCCGGCGCATCATCGAGGAAGACATCGCGCCGCGCTTTCGCGCCGGTGACTTTGCCGGCGGCATCGATGCGGCCGTCGACCGGATGATGCGGGTCGTCGACGGCGAGCCGCTGCCCGAGCCGGCGCCGCGATGGACCGGCTCGCCGGGCATCGGCGACTTTCTGCCGCTGCTCTTCTTCATCGTGCTCGTCCCGGCATTCATCCTGCGACGGATCTTCGGCCGGGTTGGCGGTTCGCTCGGCACCGGGGCGCTCGTCGGCGGCGTCGCGTGGGTTCTCACCAAGGCGCTCGGGCTTGCGATCGTGCTCGGTCTGATCGGCTTCGTCGGCGCGATGGTCCTGGGCGCGCTGGGCGGTCCGCGCGGCTGGTCGAGCCATCGT
>DASTQG010000081.1:0-5244 GCA_035761885.1 Steroidobacteraceae bacterium
GTGCCGAAGCCGATTGCGAGAAGCAGCGCGAACGCGGCGACGATGCCGGCAATCCCCGCTTCGGGGCGATAGCCGAGAATAAGCCCGATGGTCAGGATGATCGCTCCGGCGATCAGGTGGCGCAGGATGTCGCCGACCATCAGGCCGGCGAACGGCGCCAGCGACCAGATCGGCAGCGAGCGGAAGCGGTCGAACAGGCCCTTGCCGAGGTCGGTCGAAAGCCCCATGCCGGAATAGACCGCGTTGAACGTCACGGTCTGCACCAGGATGCCGGGCAGGAAGTATTGCAGGTAAGCGCCGGTCGAGCCTGCGAGCGCGCCGCCGAACACGAACGTGAACAGCAGCGTGAACATGATCGGCGTCATCACCAGATCGAACATCTGCTCCGGCACGTGCTTGAACTTGAGCATCGCGCGCCAGCCGAACACCAGCGCATTGGACAGCGCGGACGGCGCGGCGGGCCGCGCGCATCCTGGAAGCGCGCCTGGGCGCCGCGTTCCAGAAGAGTGCCGAAGGAGCGCGGCTGTCGATCGTGGCGAAGTCGGCGCGCGATGCGAACGAGGCGCTTGGAGCGCTCATCGCCACGGGCATCGAGCTGACCGATTTCTCGATGGGCAGCCCGAGCCTCGACGAAGTCTTCTTCGCGCTCACGGGCGGCAAGGCCACTGCGGAGGAGGGGCCGCCGTGATGCTGACGCCGCATCTGCGCGCAGTTCCCAGGCCCGCGGCGCCTTCGGCGCTTTCCAATGCGCTGGTGTTCGGCTGGCGCGCGGTGCTCAAGTTCAGGCACGTGCCCGAGCAGCTGTTCGACCTGGTGATGACGCCGATCATGTTCACGCTGCTGTTCACGTTCGTGTTCGGTGGCGCGCTGGCCGGCTCGCCGCAGGAATACCTGCAGTTCTTCGTGCCGGGCATCCTGGTCCAGACGGTGGTGTTCAATTCCGTGTACTCGGGCATGGGACTGTCGACCGACCTGGGCAAGGGCCTGTTCGATCGTTTCCGCTCTTTGCCGATCTGGTCGCTCGCGCCGTTCGCGGGGCTGATGGTGGGCGACGTCCTGCGTCACGTGATCGCGGGCATGATCATCCTCACCATCGGGCTGATCCTCGGGTACCGCCCGGAAGCGGGGATTGCGGGCGTGCTCGCGAGCTTCACGCTGCTCATGGCGATCGGGTTCGGGATGGGCTGGATTTTCATCGTGCTCGGCCTGCTGATCCGCACGCCGATGACCGTGATGACGGTGGGCTTCGGTTTCCTGTTCCCGCTCGTGTTCGCATCCAACATCATGGTCGAGCCCGCGACGATGCCCGGCTGGCTGCGCACATTCGTCGAAGTGAACCCCGTGACGCTGATGGCAACTGCGCTGCGAGCGCTGATGAGCGGCAACGCCACGCTGCAGCAGATCGCCCTGGCGCTCGCGTTCCCGGCTGCGCTGACGCTATTGCTCGCGCCGGTGACGCTGTGGCTGTATCGCAAGCGATGAACGGCTCGCTGGCGTGCTGGACGATTGCGGCCGTGCTGCTGGCGGGCTGTGCGCAACTCGCCAATGAACCGGAGGGCGCGGTGGTCGACGATGAATCGGTACTCTCCCGGCCCGCCGGCGCGCCGGATCGAACGGTTGCGTATGGTGATGAACCCGAGCAGATCGCCGACGTCCGGTTCGGCCGAGGAAGGCCCGAGAGTCGCCCGCTCCTGGTGCTGATCCACGGCGGATTCTGGCGGCCGGCCTACGATCGCGCGCACACCGGCCCCATGTCGGACGCGCTGGCCACTGCGGGCTGGACCGTCGCGACCATCGAATATCGCCGTGTTCCCGGGCGCCCCGACCTCACGCTGGGGGATGTCGCCCGCGCAGTCGACGCACTGCCGGCGCTCATCGAACGACACAACGGCAAGGCGATCCTGATCGGCCATTCGGCCGGCGGTCACCTCGTCTTGTGGGCCGGCGCGACCCGCGCGCAGGCACCGCTCGCCGGCATCGTCGCGCTCGCGCCGGTTGCTGATCTGCGGCTGGGGCAGGATCGCAATCTCGGCAGCGGCGCGGTGCTGGCTTTTCTGGGCGTGGATGCGCAGGAACGCCCGGATGCCGACCCGATCCGGCTGCCGGCGCCTGCCGCGGCAGTGACCATCGTGCATGGCGAGCTCGACGACACCGTGCCGATCGAGGTCGCGCGCGCATACGTTGCAGTCTTTCCCGGGACTCGGCTGGTTGCGCCGCGCAAGACCGGCCACTACGGAGTGATCGACCCACTGAGCAGCGCGTGGCCCTCGGTTCTCGCCGAGCTCGAACGACTCGCGAAGTGACTTTAGAGGGGAGCGTTTCCCTCCCGCGGAGGGTGGTCGGGCGCGCGTACCGAAAATTACAATTCCTGTAACGATCGGCGCCCGAAGCAACTCCAGTGAACTTTCCGATCCCCGGCATGGACTCACTGAACACGCGCGCACCAAGCCGCGCCGCCAGGGATGGGTACCGTTTGCTGCACGGGATGACACGCCCTCCGTTCAATCGCCGCGCCCGCGGCACGCTCCAGGTATTCCTGCTCCTGGCATTCGTCCTGCGCGCGCTCATTCCCGCAGGTTACATGCCGGCTTCCGACCGGCCGTTTGCCCTGCAGATCTGTCCCGACGGTCTGCCGGCGCAGTCGGGACATCCCGCGCAGTCCGACGAGCACGCGCTACACGGAGCGCACGGCGACCACGATGCGCCGGGATCGGACGAGGGGTCTCACCAGCACGACACTTTCCGCACCTCGCACTGCGTATTTGCAACCGTGGCGGGCGCGGGAGCGCCCGAGTTTCACGCGCCGGTCGCAACTTCCGAGTCTTCCCGGGCCATGGCCGTCAGGCCGCGGCAAATCGTCGTCCAGCCTCCCGAGTACCGCCCGCAGCAGCCCCGCGGGCCGCCCAGCCTGTCCTGATCCGCACTTCGTGGACCGCCTGCTGCGTCTCGCGCAGCGGCCCCGGTTTTCTTTGCAGGAGCAGGGCAGATGATGACCCGACAGATCGCCGCTGGGATCTTCGCCGCGTTGATCGTGGCGCAGGCGCAAGCCATGGAAGCCGACGCCCCGGTCAAGACGCTCGGCAGCGTCACCGTGACGGGCACGCGACCCACGTCGCTGCCGACACACATTCCGACCACGATCGAAGGCATCACGGCCGAAGAGATCGCCGAGCGCATCAACGCGACCGATGCCGAGGATGCGCTCAAGTACTTTCCGAGCCTGCTGGTGCGCAAGCGCTACATCGGCGACTACGATCACGCCGTGCTCGCGAGCCGAGCCTCGGGAACGGGCAACAGCGCTCGCTCGCTGGTCTACGCCGACGGGATCCTCTTGTCGAACCTGCTCGGCAACGGCGCAACTTTCACGCCGCGCTGGGGCATGGTCACGCCCGAGGAGATCGAGCGCGTGGACGTGCTCTACGGTCCGTTCTCCGCGGCGTATCCAGGCAATTCCGTGGGAGCGGTGGTGGACTACGTGACGCGGATGCCGGAGAGCTTCGAGGCCCGCGGCAAGCTCACGACGTTCGGCCAGGATTTCGGCCTGTACCGCAGCGATGACACCTTCACCGGTTATCAGGGCAGCGCGTCGGTCGGCAATCGCATCGGCAACTGGTCCTTCTGGGCGAACTACAACCGCCTGGACAGCGAAGGCCAGCCACTGGTCTTCGCCAACAAGCTCCTGAGCTCGGCTTCCGGCACTGGCGGCACTCCCGTGACCGGCGCGGTGCCCGGCCTCAATCCACGCAACCAGGACTGGTACCTGCTCGGTGCGACCAACCTCGCTCACACCGTCCAGGATCATGCCAAGGCGAAGCTCGCCTACGACTTCTCCGACGCGGTGCGTGCCACGTACACGCTCGGCTACTGGCGCAACGACGTGACGCGCACGTCCGAGTCGTACCTGCGCGATGCGGCCGGCGATCCGTTCTACGGTCCGATCGGCGGCGCCGCCGGTGTGCCGATCGACATCGAGGGTCGAACCTTCACGCTGAATGCGGCCGACCTCGCGCCGAGCCGCGCGGACCTCGAGCACTTCATCCACGGCTTGTCAGTGCGCAGCAACACGGGCGAGAACTGGGACTGGGAGGTCGCGGGCAGCCTGTACGACTACGCGCAGGATCGCGTCCGCTCGCCGACCGTGTTCGTGGCCGACGCCGATACCGTCGGCGCCGGACGAGTCGCGGTGATGGATGGAACGGGCTGGAACACGCTCGCATTGCGTGGTACCTGGCGTCCTGCCGGCGCCCAAGGGGAGCATCTGATCGACTTCGGCCTGCAGCGCGAGGCGGCGCAGCTGCGCTCGCGCTCGTTCGCCATTGCCGACTGGATCGGCGGCGCGCCGGTCGGCGATGCGTTCGCCTCGTTCCGCGGTCAGACGGAGCTACAGAGCCTCTACGCGCAGGACACGTGGCAGTTCGCGCCGAAGTGGCGCACCACGCTCGGAGCGCGCGTGGAGCGATGGCGCGCCTCCGACGGCGCGATCAACGGCGTGAGCGTGCCGGGCGGCGGCCGCGAAGAGACTTTCGTATCGCCCAAGCTCGCGCTCGCCTACCGGCTCACCGACGACTGGTCGCTGAAGGCATCGGCGGGGCGCGCGGTGCGCATGCCGACGGTCTCGGAGCTATACCAGGGGACGACCGGCGTCGGCGGCAACGTCGTCAACAACGATCCGAACCTGAAACCGGAGCGTTCATGGACCGGCGAGCTCAGCGCGGAGCGCGGGCTGGCACGCGGCTCGCTGCGCATGACGGCGTTCCACGAGGACACGCGCGATGCGCTGTACTCGCAGATCAATTCCGCCGCCGGCGGCACGGTGGCGACGATCCAGAACGTGGATCACATCCGCACCACCGGCGTGGAGCTGGCCTACCAGGTCGCGGACCTGTGGCTCGCGGGCTTCGACCTGTCCTCGAGCCTGACGTATGCGCATTCGCGCATCGTGGAGAACGAGAACTTTCCGGCGAGCGTCGGCAAGTGGCAGCCGCGCGTGCCGGACTGGCGCGGCAATCTCCTGGCGACCTATCGCATCGGGGAGAAGTGGACGGCGACGATCGGTGCGCGCTACAGCGGCCAGCAGTACAACACGCTCGACAACTCGGACCCGAACGGCCACGCCTACACCGGGGTGAGCGAGTTCTTCACCACCGACGTGCGCGTGCGCTATCACATGCTCGAGAACGTCACCGCCTCGCTCAGCCTGGACAACGCGAACCGCGATACGTACTGGAACTTCCATCCGTATCC
>DASTQG010000082.1:0-2237 GCA_035761885.1 Steroidobacteraceae bacterium
CCGCACCAGCGCTCGCTCAACGACCTGCAGGGCCTCGAGGAAGAGCGGCGCCTGTGCTACGTGGGCATGACGCGTGCGATGCAGGAGCTCGTGCTCACCTACGCCGAGCAGCGGCGCCTGCACGGCACGGATTCGTTCGGCCAGGTTTCGCGTTTCGTGAACGAGGTTCCCGAGGAGCTGATCGAGGAAGTGCGCCCGCGCATCCAGATCTCGCGCCCGGTGCATTTCAATCGCGGCGGGCGCCTGGTCGAAGAAAGCGACTCCGGCATGCGCCTCGGGCAGCGCGTGCGCCACGGCAAATTCGGAGAAGGCGTGGTCATGAACATCGAAGGCCAGGGGGCCAACGCGCGCATCTGGGTCAATTTCGAGGCGCTCGGCACCAAGTGCCTGATGGCGGGCTACGCCAAGCTGGAGCCCATGTGAAGATCATCATCCTCGGCGCGGGCCAGGTCGGGCGCACCGCTGCGCACCACCTTTCGCGCGAGGAAGCGAACGAGGTCACGGTCGTCGATACGAACGACGAGGCGCTGCGTGACCTGCAGGACCGCCTGGACATCCGCACCGTGAGCGGCAACGCAGCCAGTCCCTCGGTGCTCGAGGCCGCGGGCGTCGCGGATGCCGACATCATCATCGCGCTCACTTCCAGCGACGAAGTGAACATGCTGGCCTGCCAGGTCGCCTACGTGCTCTACCGCACGCCCACGAAGATCGCGCGCATCCGCTCCGCCGACTATTACGGGCGCGAGGGCCTGTTCGCGGAGAGCGGCCTGGCGGTCGACACGTGGATCAGTCCCGAACAGCTGGTTACCGACTACATTGCACGCCTCATCCGCCTGCCCGGCGCCCTGCAGGTGCTGGATTTCGCCGACGGCAAGGTCCGCCTGGTCGGCGTGCGGGCGCTGAAAGGCGGCCTGCTGGTGGGCCAGAAGCTGCGCGCGCTGCGCGAGCACATTCCGCGTGCCGACGCACGCGTGGCTGCGATCTACCGCGCGGGCAAGAGCATCATCCCCGACGGCGACACCGTCATCGAGCACGGCGACGAGGTCTTCTTCATCGCGGCGCGCGAGAACATCCGCGTGGTGATGAACGAGATGCGCAAGGCCGAGGATCCCGTGCGGCGCGTGGTGATCGCGGGCGGCGGCAACATCGGCTTTCGGCTCGCCAAGACGCTCGAGCAGAACAACTCGGTGAAGGTGATCGAGCGCGATGCGCGCCGGGCGCGGCGCATTTCCGAGCTGCTCAGCAACACCATCGTGCTCAACGGCGACGCGGCGGACGAGGAGCTGCTGCTCGAGGAGAACATCGACAGCGCCGACGTGTTCGCCTCGCTCACCAATTCCGAGGAGGCGAACATCCTTTCCGCCATGCTCGCCAAGCGCCTCGGCGCGCACAAGGTGATGGCGCTGATCAACAAGCCCTCCTACGCGGAGCTGATGGAGAGCGGCAGCATCGACATCGCCATTTCGCCGCAGACGGTGACCATCGGCTCGCTGCTCGCGCACGTGCGTCGCGGCGACGTGGTGCGGGTGCACAGCCTGCGGCGCGGCGCGGCGGAGGCGATCGAAGCGGTGATCCACGGCGAGTCGACCACCTCGCGCGTGGTCGGCCGGCGCATCGAGGACCTCGACCTGCCGGATGGCGCGAGCATCGCGGCCATCGTGCGCGGCGAGGAGGTCGTGATTGCCCACCACGACACGGTCATCCAGGCGGACGACCACGTGATCCTGTTCCTCACCGACAAACGGCACGTCGAGGCGGTCGAGCGCTTGTTCCAGGTAGGCGCCGGCTTCTTCTAGCGCAGCGCCAACGTGCTGTCCGTCCTTCCGGTCCTCGGCCAGTTGCTCGCGATCTTCGGCGCGACCTACGCGCTTCCGCTCATCACCTCGCTCGTCTTTCGCGACGGCACGTTCGACGAGTTCGGCATCGCGGCGCTGGCCACCTCCGGCGTCGGCACTCTGATCTGGTTGCTGACCCGGCAGCACGGCCGGGAGCTCAAGTCGCGCGACGGCTTTCTGCTCGTGACGCTCGCGTGGGTGTCGATGTCGGGCGCGGCCACCATCCCGCTCATGCTGCTCCTGCCGGAACTGACGTTCACCGACGCGTTCTTCGAAGCGGTGTCCGGGCTCACCACCACGGGCTCGACCGTGCTCACGGGCCTCGATGCACTGCCCCCCTCGATCAACCTGTGGCGCCACGCGCTGCACTGGCTGGGCGGCATGGGGATCATCGTGCTGGCG
>DASTQG010000083.1:0-2676 GCA_035761885.1 Steroidobacteraceae bacterium
CGCTTTCTGTCAGTGCGCGTGGCCATGATTTCCCAGAACGTCTGCCAGGCCGAGCGGTTGTTGGAGAACTCCCAGCGCGCGGTCATGGTGTCCCTGGATTCGTTGAACAGCGTGGTGCAGCGCACCTCGATCGTCTTGCCGTGCTGTTGCAGGGCACCGGTGCGGATCCACGTGTCGCCGCGCTCGTGCAGGCGCCACTGCATGGAATTGCCGTCGTTGTAGAAAGTATGCGTGGGGTAGCTGCGCTTCACCGAGTCGTAGCCGGTGACCTCGATGCACGCCGCCGGCGCATCGCCCACCTTGCCCTCGAAGCGCAGCACCAGAAACAATTTCCCCGTCAGCCATTCCCAGGTCTGGGTTGCACGGATCGGAGCCGACGGGCCGAAAGGGCCGTCCTTCTGCTGTCCTTCGGCACGCCAGGTGCCGACGAACACCTCGAGCTTGCGATGCTCCGGGCTGGGTTCGCGCACGGGTGACTCGCTGGGTTGCTGCTCCACCATCGGCCCTCCTTGGTACGGACAGGAGTCTAGACAGACGCGAGGGTGCTGCGTTCACCCGCGTATACTGTCGCGCCCGAGACGGAGTGCGCATGAACTATTGCCCTGGCCGCAGTGGCCACGACCGGCCCGACGTCCGGTGAGCGTCACCGCCCCGGCCCAGGCACTCGGCCCCATCTACCTGCGACTCGTCGGCGTGGCCGCACTCTGGGGCGGCACGTTCATCGCCACGCGCGTGCTCGCGCGGATGATGCCACACCTGACGGCGGCGACCCTGCGCTTCGTGGTCGCGGTCGCGCTGCTGCTCGTGGTGGCGAAGCGCATGGGTGGCCTGCCGCGCCTCACGCGTGCGCAGGCCGCGAGCACGTTCGTGCTCGGGTTCACCGGCGCGTTTCTGTACAACGTGTGTTTCTTCGGCGCGCTGGAACTGCTGCCGGCGAGCCGCACCGCCCTGATCGTCGCGCTCAATCCCATCGTGACGGCACTGGTGATGGCCATGGTGCTGCGCGAGCGCATCGCCGCGATCCGCTGGATCGGCATCGGGGTGGCCTTGGTGGGCTCCGTGGTCATCATCACGCGCGGCGACCTGGGTGCGGCGCTCTCGCAATCGGTCGGCCGCGGCGAGCTGCTGATGTTCGGCGGCGTGTGCGCGTGGGCCGCATACACCATCATCGGGCAGTACGCGCTGCGCGAGCTGTCGCCGGTGGCGGCGACCACCTATGCATCGATGTGGGGCGGTCTCATGCTCGCCATCGGCGCGCTGTTCGAGCTGCGCGAAGTCGATCCGGGTGCGCTCGGCTGGCAGGCGATCGCCGGCATCGTCTATCTCGGTGCGTTCGGGACCGTCATTGCCTTCGTCTGGTACTACCAGGCGGTGCAGGCCATCGGCCCCGCGCGCACGGCGGTGTTCAACAATCTCGTGCCCGTTTTCGCCGTCACTTTCGGCGTGCTGCTGCTGGGCGAGCAGTTGCTGCCTTCCATGCTCATCGGCGGAGCCATGGTGATCGCCGGCGTCATGCTGACGAACCGGCGCGGCAAGAGCGCGGCGCCTCGCACCGCGCACGAGCGATCCGCGACGGGCGAGTCGGGAGCCGCGCCCTGATGTCACGACGCGCGTGGGCCATCGCGAGCGTCATTCTGCTGATGGTCCTGTGGGGGACCACTTTCGTGGTGACCAAAGAGGCAGTGCGCGAGGTGCCGCCGCTGACGCTGGGATTTCTGCGCTTCTTCATCGCCGCGCTGGTGCTGCTGCCGATCGCCTTTGCACGCGGCGGACTTGCAACGTTGCCGCGTCCGCTGCCGCTCGCGCGACTCGTCTGGATGGGTATCGCGGGTATCGCCGTGTTCAGCATCAGCTTCAACTATGCGATGTCCTACGCCTCCGCATCACAGGGCGCATTGATCTTTGCGCTCGTGCCGGCGGCGGTGCTCATCGCGGCGATGGTCGGCCTGGGTGAGCGCCCGTCGCGGCGGCGGATCGTCGGCATCGTGCTCTCGATCTGCGGCGTTGCGATCGTGGTCGTCGCGGGCAAGACGGGTGGCTCCGCTTCGCACCCGGTCCTCGGCGCCTTCTGGATGCTGGTCGCGGTCGTGGCGTGGGCCTTCTACACGGTGCTCGCCAAGAAGCTCGAGCAGGCGGACCAGATCGTGGTCATCGCACTCGTGTCGCTCGTCAGTCTCGTCCTGCTGCTGCCGGCGGCAGCTTTCGAAGTCGCCCGGTTCGGATTGCCGGAGCCATCGCCGGCAGGGTGGCTCGGCACGCTCTTCCTGGGCTTGTTCGCATCCGCGCTGGCTTACGTGTGGTACAGCCGCGCGCTGCAGCAACTCGATGCGAGCGTCGTCGGCGTCTATCTGAACCTGGACCCGATCGTCGGGGTCATCACCGCGGTGCTGTTTCTCGGCGAGACTCTCAACGGGCTGCAGATCGCGGGCGGAATCGCAGCCTTCGCCGGCATGTGGCTGGCGTCCACGCGCGACTGAGGTGCCCGTGCAGCAAACGACGTACCCGGCGGCTACCCTGTCGGCCGTCGGATTGACAAACGCCGCAAGCTGACTACGAGCAGCCCTCGCTCCCCGCCTTAAGTCAGTAACGCGACCACGCGGACGAGCGTTATGGAGACGCCACGCGCCCCGCACACTGCCGCCACGTTCGAGGGACGCGGCAATCAGGGGGGGCAGC
>DASTQG010000084.1:0-3085 GCA_035761885.1 Steroidobacteraceae bacterium
GGTGCGCGGGTTCTTCGAGCGCGAGGCCGAACAATACGGCCTCGCACAGAAAGAGCCGGTGCGCGTGGATCTCTACGACCGCGTCGATGACCTGCCGCCCGCGTATGATCCGAGCTCGAACGTCCTGTCGCGGATGCTGTGGAGCCTGCGCCTGCGCTGGTGGGCCTGGAGCGCCGGCGAACAGGAAGGACGCGTGCCGCCCGACATCCGCGTGTTCGTGCTGTTCCACGATCCCACCCTTACGCGGCAGGTGCCGCATTCCGTCGGCCTGCAGAAGGGGCTCCTCGGCGTGGTGCACGCGTTCGCCCACCGCGACATGATCGCGCAGAACAACGTGGTGATCGCGCACGAGCTGATGCACACGCTCGGTGCGACGGACAAGTACGACCCCGAGTCCGGTCAGCCGCTCTTTCCCGACGGCTATGCCGATCCCGAACAGGATCCGTTGCATCCCCAGGAGCAGGCCGAGGTGATGGCCGGTCGGCGTGCGCTCAGCAACAGTGAGTGGGAGATGGCCCCTTCGCTGCGCAGCGTCGTCGTCGGCTCACTCACGGCGGCGGAGATCAACTGGATGGAGCGCCCGTGACCACGGCGGCCGCGGCGAAAGGCACGCCGGCTCACAGAGTGGCCGCGGTGCTGGAATGCAGCGACGTGCGCGTGTGCATCCCCGGCCGCTGCCTGGTCGAGAATCTGTCCTTCCAGGCGAGCGGCGGGCAGTTCGTGGCCGTGCTCGGCGAGAACGGCGCGGGCAAGACACTCACGTTGCACACGCTGGCGGGCCTGCGCGCTGCCGACGCGGGCACGGTGCGGATCAACGGACGCGAGCTGCGTGACTGGCCCAGCCGGGAGCTCGCGCGTCATCTCGCCCTGCTCACGCAATTGAGCGAAGACCCGTTCCCAAACACCGCGCTCGAGACGGCGGTCATGGGACGGCATCCGCACATCGAGTTCTGGCGCTGGGAGAGCGAAACGGATTACGAACGCGCCCGCGAATCGCTCGCGGCGGTGGGCCTGAAAGGCTGGGATGAGCGCGAAGTGCAGACGCTCTCGGGCGGGGAACGACGGCGGGTGGCGATCGCCACGGCGCTCACGCAGGCGCCGCGCGTGTTCCTCCTGGACGAGCCGACCAATCATCTCGATCCGCATCACCAGCTCGAAATCCTGCGCCTGTTCCGTGCCCGCGCCGACGAGGGCTGCCTGGTGATCGCGAGCCTGCACGACGCGACGCTGGCGGCGCAGTTCGCGGACAGCACGCTGCTGCTCTTCGGCGACGGCCGCTGGCAGTTCGGCGCGAGCGCCCGGACCCTGACGGCCCAGGCACTGTCGGAACTGTATCGCACGCCCATGCACGAGATCGCGTTTCGCGGCCGGCGGGTCTTCGTCGGCGAATGAGAGCCAGGTACCGGACATTGCAATAGTGCAATTCTCGGGGAGGCGCTGCACCCGAGAATTGCAATATTGCAATGTCCGGTACCTGACCAAAGTCACCTGCGCCGCGGTGCCGACCGGTTGCGCCGTATACTCGCGGCGCCATGCATGCCGACGAAACAGCCAGCAACGCCTGGACCGCGCCCGGTCTGCGGCGCAGGTTGCTCGGCCTGGGCTTGCTGGCCTGGCTCGCCGTCCTCGCCAGCGTCTTGCTGCGCTCGGCCGGCGCCCGCCCGCTGATCGGCGGCATCGGCCTCACGCTCGGCAGCATGTTCGTGTGGCTCGCGGCGTTCTCGTGGAACTTCCGCCAGCGCAGTTCCGATGCCGTGCTGCGGCGCGCCGCGCCGGTGCTCCTGCAAGGCGCCGCTGCGCTGGCCACGTTCGGGTTCGCTCGCGACGCCACGGTACTCATCCTCCTGGTCGTGGCCGCTTCACAGGTTCCCGGCTGCATGAGCCTGCGCGCGGGCCACGTGTTCGTGGCCTGCACGACGCTGGCCCTCGGCGCGATCACGTTCGCGTACGGCGGCGTGCGTTCCGCGCTCACGCTCGGCATCGGCTTCCTCGCCTTTCAGTACTTCTCGATGCTGCTGGCGCACGCCCTGACGCAGGCCGACCAGGCGCGCGCGGAGCTCGCGTCGATCAACGCGCGGCTGCTGGCGACCCAGGCGTTGCTGCAGGAGAGCGCGCGCGATCGCGAGCGCCTGCGCATCACGCGCGAGCTGCACGATCTGATCGGGCACAAGCTCACGGCGCTGCAGCTCAACCTCCAGGTCGCACAGCGCACCGGCGCCGGCGCATCGCCCGAGGTGTCCAGGGCACGCGACATCGCGGCGGGCATCCTCACGGACGTGCGCAACGTCGTCGCCTTCGTGCCACTCGACAGCGGCGTATCGCTGCAGGCCGCGCTCTCCGAGCTGGCAAACTCGTTTCCAGGGTCCCTGGTGCGCGTGACCGTGGCGCCGCAGGTGCGCGTGGACGACATGGAACGCGCGCAGGCCGTGTTGCGCTGTGCGCAGGAGGCGACGTCCAACGCGATTCGCCACGGCCGCGCCACGCACATCGACATCACGCTCGAACAGAAGGACGGCGCGCTCGCGCTCAGCATCGTGGACGACGGCACGGGACTGTCGGACCCGACTCCAGGGTTCGGCCTCGCGAGCATCCGCTCACGTGTCGAGGAAATGGGCGGGCAGCTCGCGCTGGGGCCGGCCTCGCCGCGCGGTACCGAACTGCGCATCGAGATTCCCTCGTGAGCCGGCCGTGATCCGCATCGGCATCGTCGATGACCAGGCGCTGGTGCGCGAAGGCCTGAAGGCGCTGGCGCACACGCTCGAGCGCGTCAGCGTCGCTTTCGACGTGAGCTCTGCCGCCGAGTGCCTGGAGCGCGTCGCGGTCACCCCGGTCGACGTGCTCGTGGCCGACATCCGCATGCCACGCATGGACGGCATCGAGCTGCTGCGCGCGTTGCGGGCGCGGGGAGACGCAACGCCGGTCATGCTGCTGACGACGTTCGACGAGCCCGGCCTGCTGGACCGGGCCGTGCGCGCGGGCGCACGCGGATTCCTGCTCAAGGACGCTTCGCCCGAGGAGTTCCAGTCCGCGATCGAGAGCATCGCGAACGGCCAGAGCGCGCTGCGTCCGGTCGCCTGCGCACCGG
>DASTQG010000085.1:0-2882 GCA_035761885.1 Steroidobacteraceae bacterium
GCCTGGCGCGGCACAAGATGCCGGCGCGCTGGTACCGCGTCGATTCGCTGCCGCGCACCGAGCGTGGCAAGATCAATCGCGAAACCGTCATGAAGATGTGCGAATCCCTGCAGCCGATCGACCTCAAGGCCGCCGTGCAGGACGCGGGTTAGCCGCGCGTGACGGATCCGGCCCGCGAACGGGAGGAGCTGGTCCGCTTTCTCGGCACGATCGCGCGCCCGGGACAGTCGCTCGACGGGGTCTCCGACGACGTCAACCTGATAGATGCCGGCGTGATCGACTCGCTGGCGATGGTCCAGATCATCGTTCACCTCGAGCAGAGCCACGCGGTCGACCTGCTGGCGGGCGGCTTCGATCCGGCCGAGCTGTCCTCGATCGGCGGCATCCTGCGCGCCATTCAGCGCACCACGCCGTGATCGCGCTGCTGCTGGACGCGCACGAGCGGCGCGGCACCGTCGCCGCTGCGCAGACGGCGGGCGGCAAGGCGGCGGTGTGGGCCGCCGGCACGGCCCTCCTCGTGTGGCACGACGTGAACGCGCTGATGATCGCGGCTTTCGCGCTGGTGCTCGTGTTCCCGGAACGGAGGCGGTCGCTCCTGATGCTGGCGGCCTTCGGCCTCGTCGCTGGCAAGTTCCTGCCCAACGCAGCGCTCGACCTCGCCGCATGGCCCGAGGCGCTTGCCGGCATCGGTGGGCGGCGCTGGGCGCATTTCTTCGCTTCGACGGTCATCGCGACCGTGGTGATACTGGCGCTGGTGGCGGCCGCGCTGCGTTTCGAAAGGCTGCCCCCGTTCGTCCGGCGGCACCCGCTCCTCGTGCTGCATGCACTGCTGCTCTGCGCGCTGGCGCTCGGTACCGTGACGCGGCTGCAGGCGCTGCTGCTCGCGCCGTACCTGATGTGGCGCGCGAGCTACCTCCTGAAAACCGCGGCCAGCGGGCGTGCCGCCGGCACCTCGCTGCAGGACCACCTCTTCTACCTGGTGCCCGTCTTCGGCGGAACGAACACGCCATACGGAAAAGGCTTCGAATACCTGGACCGCTCGGAGGCGCGGAGCGCCGAGGCGTTCGCGCGCTCGCAGCTCGCGGGACTCAAGCTGCTGGTGCTCGCGATCGTGCTGACGTTCCTGCTCGCGTTGATGGACGCGCTGGTGCACGGCCGGACGGACACGCCGTTCGGCACCTCACTCGCGCCGTGGTCGCTCGCGCTGCCGACGGTCGCGGACCTGCTCGCGGCCCCGGCTGCGCAGCCGCTGTGGGCGCGCTGGAGCAGCCTGTACCTGGACCTCGTGCACGTCACGCTGCGCATGGCGATCTGGGGCCACGTGATCGTGGGGTGCCTGCGGTTGCTCGGATTCAACGTCTTCCGCAACACCTACCGGCCGCTGCTCTCGCGATCGATCGTGGAGTTCTGGAACCGGTTCTACTACTACTTCAAGGAGCTGCTGGTCGACCTGTTCTTCTATCCCGCGATCTACCGGAGCCGCTGGGCGTCGCCGCGCTTGCGGATCCTGATCGCGATCCTGGCCGCGGCCTTCGCCGGCAACGTCTATTTCCACCTCGTGCGTGAGCACGAGCTGCTGTTTGGCGGCGACGGCGAGGCTCTCGTCTCGTTTCTCGTCCCGCGCATGATCTATTGCGGCCTGCTGGCACTCGGGATCTGGCTGTCGATGCTGCGCCAGCAGGAGCGCCGCCGGCAGGGCGCATCCGCGACCGGTTTCTACGCCTTGCGCGCCATCGCGGGCGTGTGGACCTTCTACGGCCTGATCCACCTCTGGATCGTGTCGCCGTTCGAGTTCGGCGTGGCTCAGCGCTGGGCTTTCCTGCTCTCGCTGGCCGGTCTCTGAGCGCTCTGCAATGCGTGGTAGTTCACGCGATTGGCCGGCCCGAGGTTGGTGACGACCCCGCTCGTCGAGACTGCCGGCGACCCGGTGGCTCCGGCAAGATAAAGCATCACGTCGTCGAACGACTCGAGATTGAGGCGCGCGACCCCCACGGCGGCCCTCAGGCGTCCCACGGACGCCGTGTCGTCGCTCCAGATCAGGAGCGGCACGCGGTATTCCTCCTGGAATCCCGGCGAGAACCCGTGGCCGAATCCCCGGTTGGCGACGACCTCGCCGTGGTCCGCGGCATAGACCAGCAGCACATCCTTCGCGCCGAAGCGCGCGCGTAACTGCTGCAGCACGTGATCCGTATAGCGGATGGAATTGTCGTAGGCGTCGACCGTGTCGACGATGGGCCGGAAGCCGAAGCGCGGCGGATAACGGCGCACATACTGGGTATGCGACCCGATGAGGTGGATGAACGTTGCCTGGCGCTCGGCCTCGAAGGTACCGAGCTCTTCCAGCGCCCGCAGGACCTCGCCGTCGTGGCGAACCTGCTTGTACGACAGCTCGTTGAGGAACACGTGCTGGTCGGCTTCGCGCGCGAGCGAGGCGGCCATGCTGTCCTGCCGGCCGACCCGGCCCTGGTTCGAGACCCAGAGCGTCCGGTACCCGCAGGCGGCAAGCCGACTCACGAGGCTGTGCAACCGGTAGAACGGCGCGAACTCGCCCGGCCGCACGGCCGTCAGCATCATCGCGAGCGAGTAGCGGGTCTGGTTCGCGGGCGCGAGCGCGAGGAATGCGTGCGGCGAGCTGCGCTCGGCAAAGGGCGTGGTCTTCCGTGGGTAGCCGAACACGCTCATGTGATCGCTGCTGGCCGACTCGCCGATCACGACCACGATGTGGCGGTAGCGCGCGCCGCATTCCGCCGGCGGGAGCGGGTTCGCTTTCAGGTATGCGTTCCGCTCGGCGAGCTGGACGAAGCGCGGCCGGGCTTCGATCGCCGCCAGGGCGAGCTGGTATTGCGGCCACTGCGGAAGGTGGTGATCGATGCGTTGCTGCA
>DASTQG010000086.1:0-2013 GCA_035761885.1 Steroidobacteraceae bacterium
CGGCACCACCTTCGCGCTCGCGAGCGCCGACGACGATCTCGCGCCCGCGCGGCTGAAGCTCCTCGACGCACGCACGGGCGAGGCACGTGCTGTTTCCACGATCGACGCGCTGCAGGCGGGGATCGAGGACGCGCGCTTCAGCCCCGACGCGCGGCAGCTCGCCTTCGCCGTGAGTCGCGCCCTCGGTGTCGAAGACGTGCACGTGTATCGCTTCGAGGACCGCTCTGTGCGCCGGCTCACCTTCGACCGGCTCAAGATCCACAATCTCGACTGGTCCGCCGCGGGCGACGCGGTCGTGTTCTCGTCCAATCGCGGCGGACCGTTCCGGCTCTGGCAAGTGCCGGTGGCGGGCGGTGAGCCGACGCTCGTGCCGGGCGCCGGCGATGCCGCGGACGATCCCAGCGTCGCCGCGAGCGGCCGCATCGCCTACGAAGTGTGGCGCGAGGATGCGGAGCTCGTGAGCTTCGATCTCGGCAATCCCGCTACCGAGCCGCGCATGCTCGCGAGCTCGACGCGTTTCGAATGGGACGCGAAGGTTTCGCCGGACGGTAGCCGCATCGCGTTCGTCTCGGATCGTTCGGGCGCCGCCGAAGTGTGGATCGCTGCCCGCAACGGCTCCGAACCGCAGCGCCTGACGTCCTTCGCGGGTCCCTACACGCATTCACCGCGCTGGTCGCCGGACGGCACGCGGCTCGCCTTCGTGTCGCCCGTCTCCGGAAGGATGAATCTGTTCGTGATGTCCCCGGGCGATGCGAGCCCTCGGCGCGTCGGCGCTGAAGACATCGATTACCTCGCACCCGCCTGGGCAGCAGACGGCGCTTCGCTGTTCGTCGGCGGCACGCGTGTGCAGGCGGATACGCGCGATCACGCGATCTGGCGCGTGCCCGTGGGTGCGGGTGCGCCGCTGCGCACGGATACGGCGGGCGCGCGCACCGCGCAGCTCTCCGCCGATGGTTCGCAGCTTTACTACACCAAGGTCGGCGAGGCGGGCCTGTGGCGCCGCAGCCTTGCCGGCGCGGGCGGCGAAGAGCGCGTCATCTCCGACCTCACACCGGTGGACTGGAACAACTGGACAGTCACGCCGACGGCGATTTTCTACGTGCGCCGGCCGGCCGAGGCTGCGCCCGACCTGATGCGATGGGACCTGCGCTCCGGCGAGTCGCGCCTCGTGCGCGCGCTACCGGGCCTTCTCTACAAGTCCGGCGTGTGGATCTCGCCCGATGAGCGCGAACTCATCGCCACAGTCGTCGTGCGCGCGGAGTCGGACCTGGAGCTTCTCGAGTAATCAGGATCGCTCGAGCGAGGTCAGTTCGTACTGCGTCTGCATGTAGCCGCCGACCGTGGCTCGCAGGAACAGGAATTCGCCATCGTCGGTGCACCACACATCGTAGGGCGGGTGCTCCTGCGGCAGGCCCGGCGTCGCAACGAAGCGGAAGTGCAGCGCATCGAACGTGCCCGCGGGCACGGTGATGCGCTCCTCGCCCACGAACTCGACCCCGATCCCGATCGAGAACAGCAGCGGACCCGTCGCGCCACGATGGTCCGGCGAGGACAGCAGCACCGGATCGATGACCTGCACGCCCTTGCGCTTGCGGTCGAACCATTTCAGGTGCCAGGCATCGCACACGATGGCGTGGTTCTGGAACGTGCGCAGCCGTTGCGCTAGCGCCATGCGCTGGGTCACGCGCCCCTCGGTCGCGCTCACCATCTCGCAATCGGCCCCATCGTCGGCGAAGCGAAACCATCCCGAACCCACGAACCGGTCGCCGACCGAGATGCGCACGAAGCAGTCGATCGGGTACCAGTCGGGATCGAGGCTCTGGCAGATGTCGCGCATCACGCTGGGGCGGTCGTCGATCTCGCAGTGCGCGACCGCCGTGCGACTGCCGTCGGCATGCGTGTCGATGCGGAAATACTCGCGCCCGCGTTCCTGCCCCAGGCGCTCGGGCTGGTTGCTGGTGTAGGCGATCGTGCCGCGTACCCAGCGATGATCGCGTTGCAGGTCGGCCACGG
>DASTQG010000087.1:0-4563 GCA_035761885.1 Steroidobacteraceae bacterium
ACCCGATCCTGACGATGACGCTGCACCGGGCGGAGACTCACGCGCTCGCCTGGCTGACGCTCCTGTCGATACCGCTCGCGCCCGTGATCGCCCGCCTGAGCGGCGACATGAGCGCGCGCGGCCTGGGACGATGGTGGCTGGCCACGTGGCTCGCGCTCGTCACTCATCCCCTGCTCGATGCGATGACGGTGTACGGCACTCGCATCGCGCTGCCCATTTCGAGCCAGCCGTACGGCGTCGGCAGCATCTTCATCATCGATCCGCTCTACACCTTGCCGCTGCTCGTGGGCGTGATCGCGGCGCTGGTATCGCTGCGCGGGCTGCGCTGGAATCGGGCGGGGCTGATGATCAGCACTCTGTACGTGGCATGGAGCTTCGCCGCGCAACAATACGTCACCGGAATCGCGCGCGACGCGGTACGGGCACAGGCGATACCGGCCGAGCGGGTGTTGGTAACGCCGACCGCGTTCAACACGGTTCTGTGGCGCGTGCTCGTGATGACGCCGGACGCGTACTACGAGGGCTTTCATTCGCTGCTCGATTTCGACCGCGAGCTGCCGCTCGACCGCTTCGAGCGCGGTAGCGCACTCTACGAACCCGTGCGCGAGTCCGACCGTGTGAGGCGCGTGGCCGAGTTCAGCCGTGGGTTCTTCGCGATGAGCGAGCAGGAAGGGCGCGTCGTGATGCACGACCTGCGCATGGGCCAGGAGCCCAACTACACCTTCTCGTTCGTGGTGGCGCGGAAGGCGGGCGGAACGATCGCGCCGATTTCACCGGAGCACGTGCCCATCGATCGCGACGCGCGTCGGACTCTGCAATGGATCTGGCGGCGCATGCAGGGCGAACTTCTTCCGCCGCCGCGCCTTTAAAAGGGGCGGTGGGCCCGAAACCCGCGGCTCGCAAGATGAAATCGGAAGCGCGAGCAGATCAGCTTTGCGTAGGGTGCGCCTGTCCGATCACCTCAGCCACCCTCGCGCCCCGAGAACCAGTTCACCGCGTACTGCACCAGCTGCGCGCCGGTGGTGAGGTTCAGCTTGCGCTTGATGCGCTGGCGGTGCGACTCCACCGTCTTGATGCTGAGGTTGAGCGCCTCGGCCGTCTCGCGCGTGCTCGAGCCCTTGCCGATCAGGTGCAGGATCTGCAGCTCGCGGTTGCTCAGCCGGTCGATCGGGTTGGAGGAGATGTACGAGCCGCCCGAGGCGAACTTCTGGATCATGCTGTTGCCGACGGCTTCGCTCACGTAGATGCCGCCTTCCAGCACGCGCCGCACGGCGACCAGGAACTGCTCGCTCGCCGCCTGCTTCATGATGTAGCCGTTCGCGCCCGCGCTCAGCATGCGCTCGGCGTAGATGGTCTCGTCGTGCATCGACAGCACCAGGATCGGCAGCGTCGGGTAGTGGGCGCGCGCGTCGCGCACCAGCTCGATACCGTCGCCCTGCTTGAGGGAGATGTCGACGATGATCGCGTCGGGGTTGTGCTCCTTGATGGCGGCGCGCGCATCGCGCACGGTTTCCGCCTCGCCGCACACCGACAGGTCTTCCTCCTGGTCGATCAGGCGCCTGAGGCCCTGGCGCACGATCGGGTGATCGTCGACGATCAGCACGCGCCGCACCTTCTTCTTCGTGGTGGCGGGCCCCGCCGTTCCGCCGCCGGCGGGCTTCCAGGTCGATTGCTGCATCGTCATCTTGCTTTCCTCCGTGAGGACCGGGGCGCGCACGCCGCCGGGGTATCGAGTTTGAGTGTACAGGTGACGCAGGTACCGCCGCTGTCCGCAGCGGCGATCCTCAGCTGCGCACCGATGGTTCCCGCGCGATAGCGCATGGTCCGCAGCCCCATGCCGTTGGCGCCGCGCGCATCGATCCTGGCGCCGTGACCGTCGTCCGTCACGACCAGGCGGACGTTCGGCCCATCGGCTTCCAGCCGCACGTCGACTTTCGATCCGCCGCTGTGCTTGGCCGCGTTGCTCACGGCTTCCTGGGCGATGCGGTACAACTGGTAGGCCTGCTGCTCGTTCAACTGGCGCGACAAGCCGCGTGCGCAGCTCGTCGTGCAGCCGAAACCGAAGACGGTGCGTGAGGTCTGCGCCAGCTCCATCAGAGCGGTCTCCAGGCCCCCGCGTTCCAGCGCATACGCCGAAACTCCCTGCGCGAGGGACCGGCAGGAAGCCACGGCATGGCTCACGAGGTCGGTGACGGTCGCCAGCTCCGCGGCGAGCTGCGGGTAGCCGGCCAGCGCCTGCGAGCTGATGCTCTTCATCATCAGCGCGATGCCGGTGAGCTCCTGCCCGAGGCCGTCGTGCAGGTCGTTGCCGATGCGCACCTGCTCGCGGTTGGCGACCTCGATGACCTCGCGCTCCAGGCGGCGCCGCTCGGTGATGTCGGTCAGGAAGCCGATCACGCGCGTGATGGTGCCTTCGGCGTTGCGCAGGGCGAGCCGGCGCGCCTCGATCATGACGTGCGAGCCGTCGGGGCGCATCACCCGGTAGGAGGAGGGTTCGGGGTTCTCGCCCACCAGGAACTCGTCGAGTCCCTGGTCGAGCCGATGACGGTCCTCCGGGTGCACCTTGGCCACCCAGTCCTCGCGCGTGCGCAATTGCGCCGGCGAGTAACCGAATACGTCCTGCGTGGCGCTCGACCAGATGATGTGATTGGTGGCGCGGTCCCAGTCGTAGAGCACCTGGCCGCTGGCGCGCGCCGCGGCGTCGTAGCGCGCCTTCCACTCGCCGATCTCGATCTCCGCTTCGGCGCGATCGGTCACGTCCACGCCGCAACCCACGTAACCCAGGAAGCCGCCGTCGGCGTCGAACCGCGGCGCGCCCTGCGCGTCGATCCAGCGGTACTTGCCGTCGGCGCGCCGCAGCCGGAACTCCGCGCGGAAGGCCGAGCGCTGCTGGGCCATGCTGCCGCCGTGATCGCGCATCGACTGCCATCGCCCGGCATCCGCTGGGTGCACGCAGTCGAGCCATCCCCAGCCTGCCGCCTGCGCGAGCGTGAGACCGGTGAAACTCAGCCAGGTCTGGTTGAAGTAGCTGCAGGCACCGTCCGGGCCGGAGACCCACATGAGCACGGGCGCAAGATCCGCCATGCGCTCGAATCGGCGCTCGCTCTCGCGCAACGCAGCCTGGGTGCGATACAGCGCGGTGACGTCGACGGTGGCGCCGCCCATCCGCACGGCATTGCCGTGCACGTCCATCTCCACGCCGCCCTGCGACATGAGCCAGTGCTCTTCGCCGTCGCTCGCGTTGTAGCGAAACACTTCGCGGTACTGCTGGCCCGTGAGGAGCGAATGCGCGGCCGCGGCGCGTACGCGCTCCCGGTCGACCGGATGGATGCGCGACAGGAATTCGTCGTAGGTGAGCTCGCGCACCGTGGGGCGGGGGTCGCTGCTGGCATAGCGGTAGGACGTCATGCGCCCCGAGGCGATGTCCCAGTCGTCCATCGACAGCCGCGCCAGGTCGACGGCGAGCCGCAGCTGGCGCTCGCGCTCGCGCGCCTCGCGCGCCTGGTTCTTCTGCGCGGTGACGTCACGGATGATGCTCTGGCTCCACTTGCGCCCCTGAATCTCGAACAGCACGCAGCGCGCATGGACCTCGTTCATGGTGCCGTCGGCACAGCGCACGAAGCATTCGAAGTCATCCGAGCCGGTCGCGATCAGGCGCGCGATGTGCTCGGCGAACGCGGCGCGGAACTCCTCCGGCACGTAGTCGCTCACCGGACGGGCCGCGAACTCCGCGCGCGAGTAGCCGAGCATGCGCAGCAGCGCGTCGTTGAACTCCGAGGGGATGAGCGTTTCAAGGTCTAGCAGCAGCAGTCCATCGGGCGAATTGTCGAACAGCAGCCGGTACTTGAGCGCATCGCTGGGATCGGTCGTGACCTGCGGCGCGGGCTCGGCCGCCGCCGCCTGCACCGGACGAGGCGCGCTTCTCACGGCGCTCCCCCCGTCGATGGCGCCGGCTCGCCCGGCTGGCGGCAGCTGACCTTCACCTGTACTCCGCCTTCGGTTCCCGGCGCGATCTCCACCCGGCCGCCGACGATGTTGGCGCGGTAGCGCATGATCTTCATGCCCATGCCCTGCGCGAGCTCCACGCCCGCAGGCAGTCCACGGCCGTTGTCGAGCACGCTGAGCTTCACGTCCTGGCCCGCGACCTGCAGGTCGACGGTGACCTCGGTGGCGTGCCCGTGGCGCACCGCGTTCGTGATGGCTTCCTGCACGATGCGATACAGATGATTGCTGGCGGAGGCGTCCAGCGTGAGTTGCGGCCAGATCTTGCTGCGAAAGCGCACGTTGCAGCCGTACATGTCGGTGGTGCGCGTGACCAGCGCGCGCAGCGCGAACGGCAGGCCGCCGCGCTCGATCGACACGGGCGAGAGGCCGCGCGCCAGCTGGCGCGTGTTCTCGATCGCCTTGTTCACCAGGGCGACGATCTCTTCCGCGTCGGCGGCGGCCGCGCCCCCTTCCCGGCTGAGGCGGCCCGTGAGCCCGCGCAGCATCAGCGCGATGCCGGTCAGCTCCTGGCCGAGACCGTCGTGCAGATCGCTGCCGATGCGCCGCTGCTCGCGGTTG
>DASTQG010000088.1:0-2993 GCA_035761885.1 Steroidobacteraceae bacterium
CGAGACGCGCCTTGAGCAACGGATCGTCGGGTGAGGCAAAGGGCAGCTTGTCGATGACGACGATCGAGAGCGCCTCTCCCTTCACGTCGACACCTTCCCAGAAGCTCCCGGTGCCGAGGAGGACCGCGTTGCCGAGCTCGCGAAACTGCCGCAGCAGCAGCTCGCGCGGCGCCTCGCCCTGCGTGAGGATCGGGTAGGGCGCCGTTCCCGCGACCCGTCCCTTCAGGTACGCGCCGCCTTCCGAAAGTGCCCGATGGCTGGTGAACAGAATGAAAGCGCGTCCGCCCGCCGCCTCGATCAGCGGCAGCGCCGCTTCGATGGTATCGCGCGTGTGCGCGGGATCGCCCGGGTCGGAAATGCGCTCGGGCAGGTACAGCAGCGCCTGGCGCTTGAAGTCGAAAGGACTTTGGATGCACAGCGTTTCCGCATCAGGTGCGCCGATGCGACCCAGGAAGTGACCGAAGTCCTTGCCGACCGCGAGGGTCGCCGAAGTGAAGATCCAGGCGCTCGGCGCGGCTTCCCGCCACTCGCGGATACGGTCTGCGACTTCGAAGGGCGTGAACTCTACCGACCAGTTGCGCGCGCTGCTCTCGATCCACCGCACGCCGCTCTCGACCTCCAGGCCGCGCAAGTGCGCGCACTCCGCCGCCAGCGTGGCGGCCCGGCGCGCGCTGTGCTGCACGCCGCCGCTTTCGCCCAGCGCCGCGAGCGAGCGCTGCGCCGAAACCAGTACCTGCTCGATCTCCGCCAGCACGTCGTGCCCTTCCGCGCTGAGCGACTGCCAGTCGACCTTGCCGGCGCTCGTCGGCAGTGCGCGCTTGAGCGCAGCGTGCAGCTGATCGAGCCGCGCAAGGCTTGCTTCCAGCTCCGTCGCCACCAGGCGCTGGCTCCTGAGCTCGGCCTGCGCATCGCGCACGAACGCCTGCAGTTGCCGCCCGCTGAAACTCGCGCCGAAGAACTGCGCGGCCACGTCCGGAATCTGGTGTGCCTCGTCGAGGATCACGGCCTCGGTGCCTGGCAACAGATCGCCGAAGCCTTCCTGCTTCAGGGCGAAATCCGCCAGCAGCAGGTGGTGGTTCACGACCACGACGTCCGCGGCGAGGGCGGCACGACGCGCCGCGACCACGTGACAGCGCGCGTACTCCGCGCACGCGAGCCCGAGGCAGTTCTCGCGCGTGGAGGTGACCGCGCCCCAGAGCGGATGCGCTTCCGGAATGCCGCTCAGCTCGCTCACATCACCGGTGCGCGTGGACAGCGACCAGCGCTCGATGCGCGCGAGCATGCGCGAGGCGCTGCCGCTTTCCCGTCCGCAGTCGCCGAGCGGCAGCTCCGGGCTGGCGCGCGCCAGGACCAGGCGATGCCGGCAAAGGTAGTTGGCGCGTCCCTTGAGCAACGCCACGGAAACAGGACGCCCGAGAGCCGCCGACAGCGCCGGCAGGTCGCGGTTGAAGAGCTGGTCCTGCAGCGTGCGCGTACCCGTGGAGATGATGGTGTGGCGACCGGAGAGTAGCGCGGGGACGAGGTAGGCAAACGTCTTGCCGGTGCCGGTGCCGGCTTCCACGACCAGGGACTCGCGCCGCTCCAGCGCCTCGCCCACTGCGCGCGCCATCTCGATCTGCTCCGCGCGCGGCGCAAACCCGGGCAGATGCCGCGCCAGCGCGCCGCCCTCCCCCAGTATCGCGTCGTAGTCCGTCAGAGTAGGAGCCTCTCAGAGGCCCCCAAGATCCTTGAACGTGTCCTGGTCCGCCTTGATGCGCAGTTTAATGAAGGGACCCTGCCGGGTGTACCGGTTTGCGGAGAAATCCTCGTCGTGGAAACCGGCCAGGTTGTAGCCGACCGACACCCATACGTTCTTCGCGAACGTGACACCGAGGTCCACGCCCACCGAGTAGTCGTGCGAGTCGTTGCTCCAGGAGTTGAGCGCGGAGAAATGCACGCCCACGTCGAACCGCGAGCTCAGGTCGCGGCGCAGGTCCGCGCCGGCGAGGTCGCTGAAGCCCGCGAAGGTGTCGGAACCGTCGAAGGTCGCGCGGGTGTAGCGCGCGGCGTAGTGCAGCGCCAGCTGCGTGGCGGCATTGGCCTGCCAGTTGGCGTTGAACGTGTTGACGATGCGTGAGCGGTCGCGCTCGCCCGCCAGATCTTCGATTTCCTCGTACACGAGGTCGAGCCGGTCGAGCACGATCCAGCGGCTGTCGACCGGGCGATAGGCCCAGCTCAGGCGGGTGTCCACCTGCAGCGTGTCCAGGCCTTCGAGCGTGTCGCTGCTGATCGCGGCGGTGGACATCGAGAAGGCATGGCCCGCGACCGGCTCACGGTAGAAACCGCCGCTCAGGATGGCGCGGTCCTCGAGGTCCGAGCTGCGGTACTCGGCGCGCGAGGTGAAGGTCCACAGGTCGCTGCGGTACAGCGCGCCCACGAAGGCCGCGAGGAAGTCATCGGTGAGCGTGCCGGAGGCCAGTGGCACGTTGGG
Source organism: Steroidobacteraceae bacterium (assembly GCA_035761885.1). Lineage (GTDB taxonomy): Bacteria > Pseudomonadota > Gammaproteobacteria > Steroidobacterales > Steroidobacteraceae > DASTQG01. Next base: position 2,471 of record DASTQG010000088.1, read on the forward strand.
ATTCAGCGGCACGGTATCGGGGCCGCGCAGCGTGTTGCTCTGGTCGAGGCCGACGTCCAGCGCCCAGCGCTCGGTGAGCTGGAAGCCCTGCGTGAGGCCGAGGTTCGCAAACGTGCGCGGGCCGTATTCGGTCTGTTCCTGGCTGAGGCTGCTCTGGATCTGGGCGCGATTCCAGGGCGTGGCCTTGATACCGAAACGCGTCATGTCGCTCGCGATGCTGCCGCCGGTTGCATGCTCGTACTCGCCGAACAGCACCGCATCAGGCGTGAGGCGCCAGTCCGCGCCGATCACCGAGCGCGACGGGAAGTCGATGCTGTCGTCCGAGCTCAGCGCGAAATCCGAGGAGGCACGCAGGCGCAGCCGTTCCTGCAGCAGATCGATGCTTGCCTGCGCAAAAGCCTGCTCGGAGACATTGCTGTCCCCGCCCGCTTCGTCGCTGACGTGCCGCACGCCGACGCCCGCACCCTTGAGCTCGTCCTCATAGCGCAGCTCGGCCGAGGCCAGCTCGCGCTGCGAGGACTGC
>DASTQG010000089.1:0-14074 GCA_035761885.1 Steroidobacteraceae bacterium
TTGCGTTATTTGCGCTATGGGCAGATCGCCAATACCGCAAATAACGCAAACCCGGCACCCTACTGGCGCGCGAGCGCGAGCACGCGCCGGGCCTTGCGCACGAGCGCGTAGTCGATCATCACGCCGTCCACCTGCAGGGCAGCGGATCCAGCGGCCTCCGATTTCGCGAAGGCCTCCAGCACGCGGCGCGCGTGCTCGACCTCTTCCGTGCTGGGCGTGAACACCTCGTTGCACGCCTCCACCTGCGAAGGATGGATGCACAGTTTGCCCAGGAATCCCATGGCGCGGGCGCGACGCGCCGATGCGCGAAAGCGCCCGGTATCGTTCACCTGCACCACCACCGCGTCGATCGGCGGCTCCAGCCCGCTGGTGCGCGATGCGTGAGTGAGACGTGCGCGCGCGTAGGCCAGCTCGGCCTCCTCCTCGGTCCATTGCAGATCCAGGTCGACCACGTAGTCCGCGGCGCCGAACGCGAGCCGCGAAAGGCGCGGCGAGGCGGCGGCAATCTCCTCCAGATGCAGCAGCGCCTTCGCGGATTCGATCAGCGCGATGAAATCGAGCGCGCCGGTCGCCAGCCCGCGCTGCGATTCCGCGCGCTGCAACAGGTAGGCGACCGCGCGCACGTCGTCGACACTTTCGGCCTTGGGAAGCACCACGCCGTCCAGGCGCGCGCTCGCGATCGCCTCCAGGTCAGCCATGGTTTCGCCCGATGGCACGCCGTTGAGCCGCACGTAGGCCTTGCACTGCCGCGGCTGCTGCAACACCGCGGCGATCGCCTCGCGCGCGGTCTGCTTCTGTGCCGGCGGCACCGCATCCTCCAGATCGAAGATCACCGCATCGGCGCCCGATTGCAGGGCCTTGGCGAAACGCTGCTGATGGTTGCCCGCGACGAACAGGAAACTGCGCAGCGCGGCGGGCGGGCGTTCGCTCATGTGGCGCTCCAGCTCGCATCCCCGCCCGACTGCCAGCCGCGGCGCAACTCGAGCGAATACGTGTAGCGATCGGCGGGGTGCTCGGAGACCGACACCTGGAACACGCGCTTGCCGTTGCCGACGTAGCGGCGGATCACGGTGAGCGCCGGCGAGCCGGGCTCGACTTCCAGGTGCGCCGCGCTCTCGCGCGACAGCGCACTCGCCCGGATGTCGATGTGCACGCTCGAAACCTTCTCACCGAAACGCTGTTCGATCATCTCGTACACCAGCTGCGGCTTCCTGCCGATCGATTCGGCGACCGCTGCGTATTCCGGCACGATATACAGATCGAGCCAGCAGATCGCCAGCCGCGAATCCTTCAACCGCCGTGCGGCGCCGACATGCAGCCACCGGGTGCCCGTGGGGCACGACAGCAAGCGCGCGAGCTTGCGCGTTGCGCGCACTTCCCCGATCGCATGCACGTGCAGGCGCGACTCGGGTGGGTATTGCAGCAGCTCGGCCGGCGAGCGCACCGCTTGCACGTAGGAATGCGTCGACTGGCGCGATTTGACGACCGTGCCGACACCCTGGTGCCGGTCGATCATTCCCAGGTCGTCGAGCACGCGCAGCGCCTCGCGCACGGTGTGGCGGCTGACCCCGAATTGCTCCCGCAGGTCGATCTCCCCCGGCAGGGTCTCGCCCACCTTCAGGCGCCCGCTGCGGATGTCGCTCAGGAGCGCCTCCGCCAGCTGCCGGTAGCGCGGCTGCGGCGTCGGCGCGCTGACTCGCGGTCGCGTCACGGTGCGCCCCCGCGCGGCGCGCGCGGTTTGACAGCACCGGCGCCTGCGCTGAGAATTTGTCCGGACAAATGAGCTCCCACAGGACGGCATGATTCCATGGTGCATCACGCAAAGAAAGTGGGGCCGGGACGCTGGCGCGAGACCTTCGGCCGGTATTTCGAGGACTTCGTCGTCGGCGAGGTCTACGAGCATCGTCCCGGGCGGACGATCACGGAGACCGACAACACCTGGTTCACGCTGCTCACCATGAACACCCATCCGATGCATTTCGACGCCGAGTACGCGAAGGCGAGCGAGTTTGGCCGGCCCATCGTCTGCAGCCCCCTCACCGTTGCCCTCATGGTCGGTATGAGCGTCACCGACGTGAGCCAGAAGGCGATCGCGAACCTGGGCTGGACCGACATCAAGCTCACCCATCCCTTGTTCGCGGGCGACACCCTGTACGCGGCTTCCGAGGTGATCGACAAGCGCGAGTCGCGCTCGCGACCCGAGGCGGGCATCGTCAGCGTCCGCACGACGGGCACCAACCAGGACGGCACTGTGGTGTGCACGTTCGAGCGCACGATACTCGTGGCCCGCCGCGGCCACTCCGTCGAAGACAAGATCGCCTACTGACACCATGCCTGGAGCCCACCTCAATGCCCACCGTGAGCCGCGTTGTCGTTCCGACGTGCAGCGACAAAACGGCGCACCCTGCAGGTCAAGCTACCTGCCGCGGCCAAGGCGCGCAACGCGGTCGCTGCACCTGAACGCCACGTTTTCGAACACATGGCGCCGCGGTCGCGGCCACTGGGGGCATTGAGGTGGGCTCCCCGGATGCCGCAATGCAGGACGAGGTGCTCGACGCGATCGAGCGCTGGGTCGAGAAGGAGGTGCGTCCGATCGCGCGCCGCTTCGACCAGGCCGACGAATATCCGGCGGAGCTCGTGGAGCAGATGAAAGCGCTGGGACTCTTCGGCGCAACGATCGATCCCCGGTACGGCGGCCTCGGGCTCTCCGCTTCGACGTACGCCCGCATCGTTTCGATGATATCGGCCGTGTGGATGGCGCCTACCGGCATCTTCAATTCGCACCTCATCATGGCAGCGTGCGTGCAGCGGCACGGCACCGAGGAGCAGAAGCGCGCGTTCCTGCCGCGGTTCGCCACCGGGGAACTGCGTGGCGGCATCGGTCTCACGGAGCCGAACGCCGGCACTGACCTGCAGGCGATCCGCACCACCGCCACGCGCGAAGGCGATCACTACCGCATCCGCGGCACCAAGACCTGGATCACCAACGGCATCGAGGGCAGCTGCTTCGCGGTGCTGGTGAAGACGGACCCGCAGGCCGAACCGCGTCACCGCGGCATGAGCATGTTCCTGTGCGAGAAGGGCCCCGGCTTCGCGGCGGGACGCAAGCTCCACAAGCTGGGCTACAAGGCGATCGACAGCGCGGAGCTCATCTTCGAGGACTACCGCGTGCACCGTGACCGCCTCGTCGGCGGCGTGGAAGGCCGTGGCTTTCATCACGCGGTCGGCGGGCTCGAGCTCGGCCGCATCAACGTCGCCGCGCGCGGCGTCGGCATTGCGACCGGTGCGCTGCGCGACGCACTGAAGTACGCGCAACAGCGCGAGTCCTTCGGCAAGCCCATCGCGCAGCACCAGGCGATCCAGCTCAAGCTCGCCGACATGGCGACTCGCGTCGAGGCGGCGCGGCTGCTGGTCGAGCAGGCGGCACGCAGGTACGACAGCGGCCAGCGCTGCGACCTCGAAGCCGGCATGGCCAAGCTGTTCGCATCCGAGAGCGCGGTGGAGAACAGCCTCGATGCGATGCGCATCCTCGGCGGCTATGGCTACTCGACCGAGTTCGACGTGGAACGCTATTACCGCGACGCGCCGCTGATGTGCATCGGCGAGGGCACCAACGAGATGCAGCGCATCATCATCGCGCGCCAGCTGGTGGAGCGAAATCCCGTCTGATGCGTCCGCTCGCCGGCATTCGCGTACTGACTTTCGAGGCGTTCGGCGCCGGACCGTTCGGCTCGATGTACCTCGCCGACCTGGGCGCCGAAGTCATCAAGGTGGAGAACCGCGCGCAGGGCGGCGATGCCACGCGCGCCATGGGCCCGTACTTCCTTGGCCCGAACGACAGCCACTTCTTTCAGACCTTCAACCTCAACAAGAAGAGCGTCACGATCGATCTGAAGACGGTCGCGGGACGCGAGGTGTTTCAGCGACTCGCCGCCTCCTCCGCGGCGGTAATGAACAACCTGCGCGGCGATCAGCCGCGCAAGCTCGGCCTGGACTACGCGACACTCGGCGCCGTGAATCCGCGCATCGTGTGCGCGCACCTCTCCGCTTACGGACGCGACAACGAGCGCGAAGGCTGGCCGGGCTACGACTACCTCATGCAGGCCGAAGCCGGCTATCTGCACCTGACCGGCGAGCCGGGCTCACCGCCGGCGCGCATGGGGCTGTCGATCATCGACTACATGACGGGCATCACCACCGCGCTGGCGCTGCTCGCTTCGCTGATCGGCGTTGCTCGCACAGGCAAGGGCCACGACATCGACGTGAGCCTGTTCGACGTGGCACTGCACCAGCTCTCCTACCCCGGCACCTGGTATCTGAACGAAGGCCTGCGCACCGAGCGCCTGCCGCGCAGCTCGCATCCTTCCGCCACACCCGTGCAACTGTTCAAGACCGCCGACGGCTGGATCTTCATCATGTGCATGCTGGACAAGTTCTGGCGCGCGCTGCTCGCCGAGCTGGGCCGGCTGGACCTGGCGGAGGATCCCGATTTCGCCTCCATGGAAGCACGTCGCGTGAATCGCGACCGGCTGACGACGATTCTCGATGCGGAGTTCGCGCGCGCGACCACTGCGCAGTGGCTGGAGCGTCTGCGCGGCCAGTTGCCGGTCGCGCCCGTCTACGATATGGCCCAGGCGCTCGACAATCCGTACCTCACGCGCATCGGCATGCTGCAGAACACGCCCCATCCGCACAAACCCGACCTGCGCACGCTCGCCAACCCGATCAAGCTCGACGGCCGGCGCCCCGAGGCGCGCACCGGATCCGCGCTCGGTGCCGACACCGAGGCGGAGCTCGGCGAGCTGGGTTATTCCAGAGCCGCCATCGCGCGGCTGCGCGCGGACGGAGTGATCTGACGCCCATGAAACTCGAAGGCCTGCGCGTCGTCGACCTGTCGCTGTTCCTGCCCGGACCGCATCTCACGCTGATGATGGCGGACCACGGCGCCGAGGTCATCAAGATCGAGCCGCCCGGCGAAGGCGAGCCGAACCGGCACATCGGTCCGCGCGAAGGCTCGCAGAGCGTGTACTTCCGCAACACGCACCGCGGCAAGAAGAGCGTCGTGCTCAACCTCAAGGTGCCGGCCGCGCGCGAGGCGCTGCTGCGACTGTGCGATCGCGCGGATGTGTTCGTCGAAGCGTTTCGCCCGGGCGTGGCCGCTCGCCTGGGATTCGACGCCGCCACCCTGCGCGCCCGCAATCCGCGGCTCGTGTACTGCTCGATTGCCGCGTTCGGCCAGCGCGGCCCCGACCGCGAGCTGCCCGCGCACGATCTCGCCATCCAGGCGCGCTCGGGCACCGTGAGCGTGAACCTCGGTGACGACGGTCAGCCGGCGATGCCCGGCATGCCCTCCGCCGACATGGCGAGCTCGCTGATGGCGCTGTCCGCGATCCTGATGGCGCTGTATCGCCGCGAGACCACCGGCCGGGGCGATTTCATCGACCTGTCCATGCAGGACGCGCTGATGGCGTGGCTGCCGAACGTGACAGGCGCCGTGTTCGCGCAGAAACGGCCGCCGGTGGTGAAACACGAGCGCACCTGGGGCGGCGCGGCGTTCTATCGCATCTATGCGACCAGGGATGGTCGTCACGTGGTGCTGGGCGGCCAGGAGCCGAAGTTCATTCGCAACCTGCTCACCGATCTCGGCCGGCCCGAGTTCATCGGCCTGTGCGAGCAGGGACCCGGGCCGCACCAGGCGCCGGTGATCGAGTTCCTGGCCGGCGTGTTCGCTCAGCGCACGCAGCAGGACTGGGTGGAGTGGTTCCGTGGCCGCGACGTGTGCTTCGCTCCGGTGCTGAATCTGCGCGAGGCGTTCGATGGGGAGCACGTGCGCGAACGCGGCATGCTGATCACGGACGCGGCGGGACGCGAGCACATCGGCGTGCCGATGCGTTTCGAGGAAGAGCCCGGACGGGCCGAGCTCGAAGCGCCAGAGCTCGGCCAGCACACGGAAGAGGTGTTGCGCGAAGCGGGCCTCGACGAAGCGCAGATCCGCGCCGTGATGTCCGGCGTTGAAGAGAGGCAACGATGCTGACGCGACGTCGATTCCTGCAGGCGACGGCCCTCGCCGCGGCGAGCACGACTGCGACCGGCTGCGGTCCGGATGAAGAAGCGAAGGCAGTTCCACCGGGCGTTCCGCTGAGTTCCTTCGGCAAGGAGTCCACCAGCGAGGAAGTCACGCAGGGTCTGGATCTGACCGGCAGGAACGTGCTCATCACCGGCGTGAATTCCGGCCTCGGCCAGGAGACGATGCGCGTGCTCGCGATGCGCGGTGCGCACGTGCTGGGCACGGCGCGCAGCATGGACAAGGCGCGCGAGGCATGCGCCGCCGTGCAGGGAAAGACCACGCCGCTGAGCCTCGACCTGGCGGATTTCTCCACCGTGGCAGCGTGTGCCGACTCGGTGCGGGCGCTGGGCCTCCCGCTCGATGCGGTGATCTGCAACGCCGGCATCATGGCGCTGCCGCAGCTCGAGCAGGTGAACGGGATCGAGCGCCACTTCGTCGTGAATCACCTCGGCCACTTCGTGCTCGTCAGCCGCCTGCTCGACCAGGTAAGCGCGGCGGCGCAGGGCCGCGTCGTCGTGATTTCCAGCGGGGGCTATCGCTGGGCGCCCGAGACGGGCATCGAGTTCGACAACCTTTCAGGCGAGCGCGGCTACGAGCCCAATCGCGCGTATGGGCAATCCAAGCTCGCGAACGGCTTGTTCTCGCTGGAGCTCGCACGCCGCCTCGAAGGCACGAACGCCACCTCGAACAGCGTGCACCCGGGCGTCATCCACACCAATCTGGGCCGCCACTTCCCGAAGTGGAAGCAGACGCTCGCGCACCTGATCGGCTGGACCTTCATGAAGTCGGTCGAACAGGGTGCTGCCACTTCGTGCTACGTCGCGACAGCGCCGACTCTCGCACGCGTAAGCGGCCAGTACTTCGAGGACTGCAACCCCGTGATCCCGGGCGGCCACATGCGCGACGGCGCACTGGCCGCGCGCCTGTGGGACGTGTCCACGGAGCTCACTCGCCCCTACCTTTCGTGATTCCCGCTGCGGTGTGCAAGCGCGCCGCCCTGCGGTAGCTTAGGCGTTCCGCAACGGTCCGGAGACTCGTCCCATGTCCCGTACGCCTGTTCGCGCGGCTCGACGCGCGGCCGCACGATTGCTTTTGCTCCTGCCGGCCGCGCTTTGCGCCGTCGCCGCGTACGCCACCGATGCGGGCGGACTGCGCCTCGTGAACGCGAACGTGCACACGCTCGATCCGGCTCGCCCGCATGCGGAGTCGCTCTGCATCCGCGGTCCGCGCATCGAGACGGTGGGCTCACTGGAAGACACGCGCACCTGCACTGGAGCGGGGGTGCGAACCATCGACCTGGGCGGCGCCACCGTGGTGCCGGGCTGGACGGACGCGCACTATCACCTGGCGAGCGTGGGCTGGCGCGAGATGCGCTTGAACCTGGAAGGCACGCCGAGTGCAGCCGCGGTCGCCCAGGCCGTGGCGCAGCGCGTGGCGAAAGCCTCGCCGGGCGAATGGATCATCGGCCGCGGCTGGATCGAAACGCATTGGAAGCCGGCCGTGTTTCCGACGCGCGAGCTGCTCGACCAGGTGGCGCCCGCCAACCCGGTCATCCTGGAGCGCGCCGACGGGCACGCGTCGCTGGTCAACAGCGCCGCGCTGAAGATCGCAGGCATTGCCCGGAGCACGCCCGATCCGCAAGGCGGCCGCATCCTGCGCGATGCCGGCGGCGCGCCGAACGGCATGCTCATCGATCGCGCCGCGGACCTGGTGACCGTGCACGTGCCGGCGCCGACGCGCGCGCAGGAACTGCGGGCCCTGGAGCTGGCGGGCGAGCGCAGTTTGCGGCTCGGCCTCACCATGATCCACGACGCCGGCCGCACCGGCGAAAGCGAACTGGCGGACTGGGAGGAGATCGAGCGACTGCGCGAGCTGTACCGCGGCGGGCGTTACAAGTTGCGCGTCTACAAGTCCGTCGTCGGGCCGGGCGCGGGTGCGGCTCGCCTGCTGCGCGAGGGCCCCGTTCTCGACGAGGCCGGCGGCCGCCTCACGGTCCGTGCGATCAAGCTGCAGATCGACGGCGCACTCGGATCACGTGGCGCCGCACTGCTCGAGCCTTACAGCGACGAGCCTGGCACCCGTGGGCTCTTCCGTCTCACCGACGCGGTGGTCGAGCCGCTGCTCGACGACGCGCTCCGCCGCGGCATCCAGATGGAGATCCACGCCATTGGCGATCACGCCAACCGCCACACGCTCGACCTGTATCAGCGAGCGTTCGCGCGCGTGCCGGTCTCCGCACGCGCGGTTGCGAAGCCGCGCTGGCGCATCGAGCACGCACAGGTCGTGCATCCGCGCGACCGCGAACGTTTCGTCGCGCTCGAGGTGATTCCGTCCATGCAGCCCTCGCACGCCATCGGGGATCTGTACTTCGCGCCGAGCCGGCTGGGCATGGGTCGCCTGGAGGGCGCGTATTCCTGGCGCAGTTTCGTGCAACTGGGACTGCCGATCGCGGGCGGCTCCGACGCGCCCGTGGAGCGTGGCGAGCCGATGATCGAGTACTACGCCGCCGTCGCGCGCAAGGACCTCGAGGGCCGCTCCGGCGCGGGCTGGCATCCGGAGCAGGCGCTGGAACGGCTGGATGCGCTGCGCATGTTCACCATCTGGCCGGCGTATGCGGCGTTCGCCGAAGACCGCCGCGGCAGTATTCAGAAGGGCAAGCTTGCCGACCTCACGGTGCTCTCGGCTGACATTCTGAAGATCCCGGCCCCGCAGATACTCACGACGCGCGCGGTCATGACGATCATCGACGGGGAAGTGGTGCACTCCGTCCCCTAGCCGTCGGCTTGCGCTGTCTTTGGTATGTATGTACCATGGTACATACATACCTGAGGGGCCATTATCATGTCGGAGCCCGAAGCCGGCTACCCGGCGATCGAACGCGTCCAGACCGGGATCCGGCTGGAAAAGCGCCTCCTGAAGGTCCTGAAGGCCCTGGCGGAGTACAAGGACATGACCCTGGGCGACCTCATCGAGGGGATCGCCCTGCACGCCCTCGAGGGCAAGAGCCCCTTCGAGGAGGCCACCCTCGCCCACGCGCGCGACCTCAAGCGCATCTACGCCCTGGACCTGAAAGCCTCCGACAGCCATCGCCTGGCGGAAGCCGCCTCGCCGGTGGCCAGGACATCCATGTCGACTCGCAAGCGCAAGGTGAACCCATGAACGCCGTCGCCCGCGACCTTCCCGCTCCCATGCACGCAGCAGACCTGGACGATGCCGGGTTCCTCGCGGCGCTCGAGAGTTGCACGCTGCCCCCCGCGGTCTTCTCGCACCGCAACCATCTGCGCGCCGCCTACCTGTATCTCTGCCGGCTGCCATTCGGAGCCGCAATCGATGCCATGTGCGGCACGCTGCGCCGCTACACGGCGCACCTGGGTGCCGCGGACAAGTACCACGAGACCATCACGGTTGCCTTCATGACGCTGGTCAACGTACACCGCGGGCTTGCGGAAGAGCGCTGGGAGGATTTCATCGCACGCAACCCGGCTCTGCTCGATTCCAGGCTGCTGGGCAGGTACTACAGTCGCGAGACGCTGGGGACCGATCGCGCGCGCCGCCTGTTCCTGCTGGAGCCGCGCGCGCCGGCGGCCTGACGCTCACGCGCCGGCGCGCCGAATTCAGAAGTGGGCGCCCTGCTCCGGCATGGGCGTCGCGATCGGCGCGGATCGGCGGCGCAGCCGGTCGTAGGCGAGGAAGTCGGCACAACGAATGCGCTCCATGTCCGCGCCGAAGCACCCGACTTCCAGCGCGAGCAGGCGCGGATAGGCCACGCACAGCAGGTCGATCTGGCCTTCGCCGAGCGTCATGAGGTCCTGGCCGATCGGCTGCGGGCGTCGCAGCTCGTAGTTCTTCCAGTACGCCACCGGCACGACCGAAACCGCTTCGGCGCGGCCGGCGATCTGGCGCGCGTGCGCCTCGAGGTAGGTCGGATACAGCAGGCAGTCGTGGCCGAGGTAGCACACGTGCGTGCCCTGCCCGTCCTCGAGCGCGGCGCGGCGCAGTCGGTTGCCGTAGAGGCCGCGCTTGCGCTTCATGCGCTTGTAGTAGATCGGGATGCGCCCCTCGAGCTGGCGGGCGACCTCTTCGCTCTCGCTCGAGCGCCCATCCGAGTACATGCGGATCTCCCAGTCGGTCAGCGTCTGGGCGAGCACCGTCTGGATGGCGCGCGGCAGGTAGTGCGGGGTCTTGTAAACCGTGATGGCGATCGTGAACTGCATTCAGGCGCTCGGCGCCTTGACGGCCGTGCCCGTCAGGCCCGCATACAGATGCGCGGCGCGGCGCGACACCACTGCAACGTCGTACTGCTGCCGTACTCGTGCGAGACCCGCCCCGCCCATGCGCTCGCGCAGCTGCGGCGATTCGAGCAGGCGGGCGAACGCCGCGTGCCATTCGGCAGGGGTGCTCGCCAGGAATCCGGTGACGTCGTCGCTGACCACGTCGCGATTCGCCCCGACCGGCGAAGCAACGCACGGCAACGCGGCCGCCATGTACTGCAGCAGCTTGAACGCGCACTTGCCGCGGGTCCATTCGTTGTCGGTGAGCGGCATGATGCCGATGTCCGCGCTCGCGAGCGCGTCGATCTCGCTCTGCGGACTCCACTGCACGCGCTCGAGCATCGATTCGGGCCAGGCGGGAAAGCGCGAGCACACGATCCGCATCCGCAGCGCGGGCCAGCGCTGTTGCAGCTCCTCGAGCACCGGACGCAGCGGCTCCAGGTAGATGAGGTTCTCCGGCAGCCCGATCCAGACGATGCGCGGGGCGCGCGCCGAGTCGGGAATGGATTGGCGATAGCGGGCCGTGTCGACCGGCGTCGGCACGATCTCCACGCGCGGCGCGTGCGGTTGCGCGGCTTCGGCGAGCTGGCGGTTGCCCGCGATCACCAGGTCCATCGTGCGGCAAGTGGCCGCGAACTTGGCGCGCCGCCAGCGCGTGTCGTCCGGCGCGCCGAGCGGCTCGCGCGGCTTGCGCACGTAGATCGCATCGTCGATGTCGAGCGCCAGGCAGTTCGCGTGCCGGCGCAGCAGCCAGCACTCGGCCTGGGTGAGCTGGAACTTGACCAGCACCACGAGGGACGCGGCCCGCAGCTCCTCGCGCATTTCCCAGATGCGCAGCCCATAGCGGCGGCGAGGAAACACGAGCACTCGGCACTCGATGCCCTGGTGCGCGAGCAGCTCGATCGCGGGCGCGATCCGGTAGCGGAAGCTGGGCAGATTCGGATCGGGGGCGAGGAAGAGAATCGGTCCCGACGTGGGCCCGTCATGAGCCGCGCGAATGGTTTCCAGGGTCACTCGGCCCGCGGAGCGCCTGATAGCTGCCGTCGATGACACCGCGCCACCATGCCTCGTTGCGCAGATACCAGTCAATAGTTTGCCGCAGCCCCGCGGCGAGCGCGACACCCGGGCGCACGCCGAGGCGCGATTCGATCAGGCTGCAGTCGATGGCATAGCGAAAATCGTGGCCCGGCCGGTCGGCGACGAACCGGATCAGCTCCGCGCAAGAGACGCCGCGGGCCGCCGGACAGGATTCGAAACGCGAGGCGAGGCCCGCATCGGCCGCGAACGCGGCATCCATGGCGAGGCAGAGCTGGCGCACCAGGTCCAGGTTGGCGCACTCCGCACGCCCACCGACGTTCCACGTGGTATTGGCGTCGGCGCCGACCAGGATGCGCTCGATGGCGCGGCAGTGATCGGTGACGTACAGCCAGTCGCGCACGTTCTGCCCGCGTCCGTAGATCGGCAGGGGCTTACCCAGCAGCATGTTCACGATGCACAGCGGGATCAGCTTTTCCGGAAACTGGTACGGACCGTAGTTGTTCGAGCAGTTGCTGATGGTGACCTGCAGGCCATAGGTACGCGCGTACGCGCGCACCAGATGATCCGAGGCCGCCTTGCTCGCTGCGTACGGCGAGCTCGGCTCGTACGGCGAGGTCTCGGTGAAGGGCGGCTCATCGCTGGTGAGCGAGCCGTAGACCTCGTCCGTCGACACATGGTGAAACCGGTGCGGCAAGGGCCGCGGGCCATCGAGCCACACCGCGCGGGCGGCATCGAGCAGCGCCTGAGTGCCATTCACGTTCGTGCTGACGAACACGGTCGGTCCCGAGATCGAGCGGTCCACGTGCGACTCGGCGGCGAAATGCACCAGCGTATCGATGCTCCGCTGCGCCAGCAGGTCGCGCACCGCCGCGAAGTCCCGAATGTCGCCGTGCACGAAGCTGGCGCGTCCGGCGCGCACCAGGTCGTGGATGCTGGCGAGATTGCCGGCGTAGGTGAGCGCATCGAGCACCACCACGCGATCCTCGGGATGCGCCTCGCACCAGTAGCGCGTGAAGTTCGCGCCGATGAACCCGGCGCCGCCCGTGATGAGCAGGTTGCGACTCATGAACCGCTCCTCGACTCGCGCAGCATGCGCCTGAGGTTCACGCGCCAGTGCTCGGCGCGCAGGCCGAGCGCCGCTTCGGTGGCGCGCTTGTCGAGCACACTGTAGGCCGGCCGCGGGGCGCGCATCGGATAGTCCGCCGCGCCGATCGCCTCGATCGACGGCACGGACTGAAGTATCCCCGCCGCAACCGCCTCCTCCGCGATCGCGACCGCAAAATCGTAGCGGCTCGCAACGCCCGAATCGCACCAGTGATGCACGCCGTCGAGCTCGCGCGCGAGCGCCTGCCACAGCGCCGGCGCCAGCGAACCGGTCCAGGTCGGCGCACCCACCTGGTCGACGACGACCCGCAGCGGAGCGCCCTTGCGCAACGCCTGCAGAATGCGCGCGACGAAGTTCGCTTCGCCGCTCCCGTAGAGCCACGACGTGCGCACCACGCAGGCACCACGCCCGAGAATGGCGCGCGCCTCGCGCTCCCCATCGAGCTTGCTGAGCCCGTAGACGCCGAGTGGCCTGGTGGCATCGCCGGTCGCGTACGGCGCGCCGCGCTCGCCGTCGAAGACGAAGTCGGTCGATACGTGCACCAGGCGCGCACCGTGCTGGCGGCATGCGGCTGCGAGCACTCGGGGGCCCTGCGTGTTCACTCGCGCGGCCTCGGCGGGTTCGTCCTCCGCGCGGTCGACGTTGGTGTAGGCGGCGGTGTTGACGATCGCTGCGGGCTCGAGCGCGCGCACCAGCGCGGCAACGCTGTCGGCATCCGCGACGTCCAGCTCCGCGCGCGTGCGCGCGATGAGTTCCACGCCGGCGGGAGCGGCAGCGAGCAACGCGCGGCCGAGTTGCCCCGCCGCGCCGGTCACGAGGACTTTCACGGCGGCAGCTCCGCCGCCGACAGCAGCGATCCTTGCGCGTCCTTGTCCGACATCATGGGCTGCGTTCCGGCCGGCAGCGGCCATTCGATGCCCACCTGCGGATCGTTCCAGGCGAGCGTGCGATCCCACTCCGCCGCCCAGTAGTCCGTGACCTTGTAGGCGACGCGTGTGTCGTCCGCGAGCGAGAGGAAGCCGTGCGCGAAGCCCGGCGGAATCCACAACGCGTGCCGGTTCTCGGCCGACAGGCGCGCGCCGACCCAGCGCCCGAAGGTGGGCGAGGCGCGGCGCATGTCGATGGCGACGTCGAAGATCTCGCCCGTGATCACGCGCACCAGCTTCCCCTGCATCTGGCGCACCTGATAGTGCATGCCGCGCAGCACCCAGCGCGCGGAGCGGCTCTGGTTGTCCTGCACGAAAGCATCGGGAATTCCGGCCGCCGCATACTGGTTGGCGCGCCAGGTCTCCATGAACTCGCCGCGTGGGTCGGTGAACACCTGCGGCTCGATGCGCAGAACCTCCGGGATCGCGAGCGCCACCGCGCGCATCAGAAGAGGCGCTCGCTCAGCACGCGGCGCAGGTAGCCGGCGTACTCCGTGCGCCCGAGCGGCCCGATGAGCTGCTCCAGGCGCGCGGCGTCGATGAAGCCCTGGCGGTACGCGATCTCCTCGGGGCAGCACACCTTCAGGCCCTGGCGCGACTCGATGGCCTCGATGTAGGTCGAGGCCTGCAGCAGAGATTCGTGCGTGCCGGTGTCGAGCCACGCGAT
>DASTQG010000090.1:0-9423 GCA_035761885.1 Steroidobacteraceae bacterium
GGCTATCACGTGGCCTTCCTGGTGGGCGCGGGCTGCGCAATCGCCGCGGGATTGATCGGATTTGCGTTCATTCGCGTGACACGTCCGGCGGGCGCGATGGAGGGCGAGGGCATCGCTGCCACGGAGCACGTCTAATCACGAGGTCGACGATGAGCAACGGCACGAACATCATTCGCAGGTTCTTCGACGCCTGGCACGCGCGCGACCGCGCTGCCGCGGAAGAGCTGCTGAGCGAGGACTTCACGTTCACCAGCCCCTTCGACGATCGCATCGGCAAGCGCGCGTACTTCGAACGCTGCTGGCCGCCCGGGCACCGCATCCGCGACCTGCAGATCGAGACGCTGTTCGCCAACGGGGCGGAGGGTTTCATCCGCTACGAGTGCGCGATCGAGACGGGACCGAAATTCCGCAACCTCGAATACTTCCGTCTCGAGGACGGGAAGATCAAGGAAGTGGAGGTGTATTTCGGCTCGCTGCCCGAGGAGGCGGCGTAGTCGAGATTACCTCCGAGGTAGTGGAGAGAGCTCAACCCCTGTAACTACGATGCTGCCATGCTGCGACCGACACGACCCGTAGGTGAACTGCTGCGTGAGTGGCGCCAGCGCCGGCGCCTGAGTCAGCTCGAGCTCTCGCTCGATGCCAACGTCTCGGCGAGGCATCTGAGCTTTCTCGAGACCGGCCGCTCGCAGCCCAGCCGCGCGATGCTGCTGCAGCTCACGGATGCGCTCGAAGTGCCGCTGCGCGAACGCAACGAGGCGCTGATCGCCGCCGGCTTCGCGCCGGTCTATTCGCAGCGCTCGCTCGATCATCCGGAGCTCGACGCCGCGCGCCGGGCGGTCGACCTGGTGCTCTCGGGTCACGAGCCCTATCCGGCGCTCGCGGTGGATCGCCACTGGACGCTGCTCAACGCGAACGCCGCCGCGCAGCGGCTCATGACGGGCGTGCACGAAAAGCTGCTCGAACCGCCGGTGAACGTATTGCGGATGTGCCTGCACCCGGATGGGTTCGCGCCGCGCATTCTCAACCATGCGCACATCCGCGAGCACATCCTGACGCGGCTCAAGCGCCAGATCCAGGCGACCGGCGATGCAGTGCTCTCCGATCTGGTGGGGGAGCTTTCGAGCTATCCCCCTCCGCCGGGCGCCGGCGCCATCGCGCACGACGAATACGGAGGCGTGCTGTTGCCGCTGCGACTGCAGACACCGCACGGAGTGCTGTCGCTGTTCGGCACGATCACGACTTTCGGCACGCCCGTGGACGTGACGCTCGCGGAGCTGGCGCTGGAAGCGTTTTTCCCCGCGGACACCGCGACCGCCGAGCTGCTGCGCAGGCTGGCGCAGGGCTGACCCTCGGGGCTGACCCTCAGGGCTGACCTGCCGTACGCGGCTTCGCCTTCGCGAGCTCCTCGTCGAGCATCGCGATGAGCGCGGCCCGATCGAAGGTGTAGGCGTGACCCTCGTTGAGCTGCACGAGCCGCAGGATCTGCCTGCGAATCGTGCGTTCTGCTTCGCGTTCCTCGGGAACGATGAGGTAGCGTAGCTTGGGGTCCGGCTCGAACAGCGCACGCAGCACCGTCGCGGCCACTTCGTCCGGCTCCTTGTAGCGGGACCGGTCGGCGAGCCGGGCGAAGCGCGGGTCGAGCCCCGGACCGATGCGCTCGGCCGCCTTGCGCGCGATCGGCGTGTTGTAGTTGCCGGGTTCGATCAGGCTCACGCGCACGCCCGCGCCCTGCATCTCCGCCGCGAGCGCATCGGTGAATGCCTCGACCGCGTGCTTGCTCATGCTGTAGGCGCTGTTGTTCTCGCCGGCGAGAATGCCGGAAATCGAGCCTATGGTCGTGATGCGTCCGCGCGAGGCCGCGACCAGCGGCGCGAACGCCTTGGTCACCCGCCACGGCCCGGCCGCGTTCACCGACATCATCAGGTCGAACTCCGACTGCGGCAGCGCCACTACCGAACCGAGTGTCGTGACGCCCGCATTGTTCACCAGCGCGTACAGCCCGCGCCCGCTCGCCTCGACGAGCTTGCGCGCGGCATCGATGTCGGCCTGGTCGGTCACGTCGAGGCGAACGGGATGCACGTTCTCGATCCTGGCCAGTGCCGCAAGATCGGCGGGCTTGCGAGCGCCGGCGAAGACGAAGTGTCCTTGTGCCGCCAGCCGCTCCGTGATCGCCCGCCCGATGCCGGTGCTCGCGCCCGTCACCAGAATGGCGCGTTGCGAAGCTGGGTTCGCGGGTTCCTGAGCCCTCGCCACGCAGGCAATGACCAGTGCCAGCGACGCCAGAATGAGTCGGAGCATGCGGGGTACCCTCGATCCGAAATGCCGCGAGCTTAGGAACGAGAGGCGAGACGATCGATTACGCCGACGTAAAGGCGTGGCTTGCGTGCCCGTGGGGCGAAGTGCCCAAATAGCACCATGCAACGCAAGGCCACTTCGCCTCGATCCCGCCGCCGCCCGCACCACGTCGTGATGCTCACGTTCGAGCGCGCGCAGATACTGGACGTCACCGGTCCGCTGGAAGTCTTCGCGCGCACCAGCCGCTGGCTGGTCGATCATGCGCGCCACAGCCAGCCCGCCTATAGGATCGAAGTCGTCGCGCCGCGCGCCGGTCCGGTGACGATGTCGAATGACCTGCAGCTGGTTGCAACGCGCAGCTTTCGCGAGGTGCGCAGTGCCGACACCCTGCTGGTGAGCGGCGGGATTGGCGCCGCGGATGCCGCTCGCGATCGGCAATTGCTGGATTGGCTGCGGCTCATGGCGCCGCGAGTGTCACGCTTCGGTTCCATCTGCACCGGTGCACTGGTGCTCGCCCACGCCCGGCTGCTCGACGGCAAGCCAGTCACGACGCATTGGGCTTACTGCGAGAGGCTCGCGGAGATCGCCCCGCGCGCGGCTGTGCATGCCGACGCGCTGTACGTGCGCAGCGGCCGGCTGTACACGTCCGCCGGCGTGACCGCCGGCATGGACATGGCGCTGTCGATCGTCGAGCAGGATTGGGGCCGGGCGGTCGCACTCGCCGTGGCGCAGGAGCTGGTGATGTATCTCAAGCGACCGGGCGGGCAGTCTCAGTTCAGCCGCCAGCTCCAGGCGCAGAAGCGCGCCGATCCGTTCGGGGAGCTGCAGCTGTGGATGCTGGAGAATCTCGCGGCTGACCTGTCGGTGAGTCGGCTCGCGCAGCGCATGAATATGAGCACACGGCACTTCGCACGCCGCTTCAATCAGGAGATGGGAGCGACACCTTCGGCGTTCGTGCGGCGGCTGCGCGTCGAGGACGCGCGACGGCGCATCGAGGAGGGAGGCGCACAGTTGAAGGACGTGGCGCGACGCTGCGGGTTCGAAGACGAGCAGGCGATGCGGCGTTCGTTCAGCCGCATCCTCGGCACCACGCCCTTGGACTATCGTGATCGCTTCGGCGCCCGCTTCGGGGCGCGGTCCACGCCCTGAGGAACGCCTGAGCGCTCAGTACGAGCGCATCGCAGGATCGAGCGAGCCGAGAGCATCCGCAGTGCTCAGGGCGCCCGTGCCCTGCAGGTCGCTGCGCGAGTACGCAGCACCTGGCACGCCCAGGCATTCGCGTTCGCGGCGCACGATCCGGGAGCCGGTGCTCTTCACGCAGCTGGCGTAGGTCACGCGCGGCACGTCCGCTCCATATGGATTCTTCGGTGTCATTGTGGTGCAGCCTGAAGCGAATGCGACCAGGCCGGCACCGAGCAGCAACGATCTGAGCATGGCGGCGCTCCTCGATTCACGAGCCTACAAGTTGCACCCGCGCGTGCGACAAGTCCATCCACGCTCGTCCCAGAGGCGAGAATTTGTTGAGGATGCGGCGCGTTGCACCGCATCATTGCATCCGAATGCCTCCTCCCCGCAAGCGGCGCCCGCGACGGCGCGGGTCCATTTCGTCCCTGCTGCCGGGCGCGCGCAGGCGCAAGCGCTGGATGCGTGCGTACCGGCGCGCCCCGCTGCTGGTGCAGGTCGCGGTTGCTACGTTCGCACTCGGCCTGACCTGGCTGGCGGCAAACTGGATCTACCAGGTCGTGCGCAAACCCTCGGAACTGTTCTTTCCGGTGAGCGGCACCCTGTACAAGACACCGGCTGAAACGTGGGACGCGTACGCGACGGTGTTCCGGCGCCACTCCACTGCGGTCGTGAACGCCGAGTTGCTCGCCGCGTTGGCTCAGGTCGAAGGCTCCGGCAATCCAATCGTGCGCACCTACTGGCGCTGGTCGCTCACGCCCGAGCCGTTCGAGGTGTATCGGCCCGCATCGAGCGCGGTCGGCATGTACCAGATCACCAACGGCACCTTCGCCGAGGCGCGCCGCTATTGCATCCACGATCACCGCGTCGTGGAGGACGGCCCGTGGAACGACTGGCGCTCGTGCTGGTTCAACTCTCTCTACTCGCGCGTCATTCCCAGCCACGCGGTCGAGCTGACGTCGGCGTATCTCGACCGGCGAATCGCGCAGATCCTCGCGCGCCGGCGCATCGCGCGTCCCAGCCTCGCGCAGAAGCACGACCTCGCCGCGGTGATTCACCTGTGCGGCGCCGGGGCAGGGGATGCCTATGCACGTCGCGGTTTCAGGTTGCGCCCGGGTGAGCGCTGCGGCGATCACGACGTGCGCTCCTACCTGGCGCGGGTCGACGCCATGCAGGCCGTGTTCCGAGGCCTGGCTGCGCGCGAGAACTGACCTCAGCGGCGAGCCGCAAACATATTGGACAGGTTGGCTGCCGCAGCGCCGCAAAACGCGCCCTCGGGTGCGAAAAACCCTGAAACCTGTCAAACCTGTTTGACAGGTTGCGACGACATTGTTAACTTCCGCGCCCACCAGGGGAGCCCTTCCACCATGCCGAAGCTGAGCCTCGTTCCTTCGCTCCAGCGTCCGACGCTGTCGGCCCAGGTCGCACGCCATCTGGTCGAGCTCATCAGCCGCGAGGGGCTCAAGCCGGGCGATGCGGTGCCGAGCGAAGTACAGATCTGCCGCGATCTGCAGGTGAGCCGCGGCAGCGTGCGTGAGGCATACCGGACGCTCGCCGCGCTGGGCATCATCGAGATCGAAAGCGGTCGCCGCCCGCGCTTGCAGGCGCTGAATTCGTACGTGCTGGCCCAGGTGTTCGGCTACGCACTGAGCACCGCGCAGGTCGACGCGACGCACGTCATCGAGACGCGCCGCGCGATCGAAGTGCAGGGCGCGCAGCTGGCCGCGCGGCACATCAGCGATGCACAGCGTCGTGCGCTCAGGGAACACGTCGCGACCATGCGCGCGGCGCTCGGCGACCACGATCACGCGCGACGCATGGCCGCGGACATGGCTATCCACACCACGCTCGCCGACGCGAGTCGCAATCCGCTCAACCCGTTGCTGCTGGCCGCGCTGCGCGCGCCGCTCCAGCAGCTCATGCACATCGACCTCGGCAGCGGCCGCAGCGAGGCGGAACTGATCCGGATCGTGGACGCGCACGAGGCAATCGTCGAGCGCGTGTGCGCGGGCGATGCCGTCGGTGCCGGCGCGGCGATGGCTTATCACTTCGACCTTTCGGTCGCCTCGATGGCGCACGTGGAGCGCGAGGGCGCTGCCCTCGGCACTGTCATCGCAGGGCCCGCGGCGCCCGAGGCGGGAACCACGTGAACGCACTCCCGCAAGCGAAGTTCACCGGCGCACAGGCGCGGGCCCGCACCGGCCGCGTCGTCGAGGAACTGCGTGCGCGCTTCGGCGATCGCCTGAGCGTCGGGCAGGCGGTGCGCGAGCAACACGGGCGTGGCGAGGCCTACGCACAGGGCCATCCGCCGGATGCGGTCGTGTGGCCGCTCGACACCGCGGAGGTCAGCGAGATCCTCAGGCTGTGCTCGGCCCACCAGGTTCCGGCCATCGCGTTCGGTGCGGGCACCTCGCTCGAAGGGCACGTCAGCGCGATCTACGGCGGCATCTCCATCGACATGTCGCGCATGGACCGCGTGCTGGAAGTGCACGCCGAGGATGCCGACTGCGTCGTGCAGCCGGGCGTCACGCGCGAGCGGCTCAACGCATACCTGCGCGACACCGGTCTGTTCTTCCCGATCGATCCGGGCGCGGACGCCTCCATCGGCGGCATGATCTCCACGCGCGCCTCCGGCACCAACACGGTGCGCTACGGCACCATTGCGCAAAACGTTCTCGCGCTCGAAGTGGTGCTCGCGGATGGGCGCGTGATCCGCTGCGGCAATCGCGCGCGCAAGTCTTCCGCGGGCTACGACCTCGTGCGCCTGTTCACGGGTGCGGAGGGCACGCTCGGCATCATCACCGAGGCGACGCTGCGCCTGCACGGGCATCCCGAGGCGGTGGGTGCGGGTGTCGTGCCGTTCGCGACGCTGCGCGGGGCAGTCGAGACGGTCATCGAGCTGATCCAGTCCGGCGCGCCGCTGGCGCGCATCGAGTTCCTCGACGAGGTGCAGATCCGCGCGTGCAATCGCCATTCGCGCCTGGAGCTGCCCGAGCAACCGACGCTGTTCCTGGAATTCAACGGCACCTCCGCGAGCGTCACCGAGCAGTTCGAGCGTGCCGCGCAAGTCGCGAACGGGCACGGCGCCGGCAACATCGCCTGGGCCTTCGACGAGCAACAGCGCGCCGCGCTGTGGAAGGCGCGCCACGCGGCGTACTTCGCCGCGCGAGCCTTGCGGCCCGGCAGCGACTGCATCGTCGCCGACGTATGCGTGCCGATCTCGGCTCTGGCCGACTGCGTGGAGGCGGCGCGCGCCGAGATCGACGCGGCCGGCCTGATCGCGCCGATCGTCGGACACGTGGGCGACGGCAATTTCCACGTTCTGTTTCTCATCGAGCCGGCCAACGCCCGCGAGCGCGAGGCGATGCAGCGGGTCTACGACTCGATGATCGGGCACGCGCATCGCCTGGGCGGCACGTGCACCGGTGAGCACGGCATCGGCCTGGGCAAGCGCGACAAGCTGGCGGCGGAGTTCGGCGAGCCGGTCGTGGAGCTGATGCGGCGCTTGAAGGAAGCGTGGGATCCGGCCGGGATCCTCAATCCGGGGAAGATCTTCTACACCGACTGACGTAGTTTTTCGGGGGAATCATGCGTTCAATTTCAAGCCGGGCCCTGCCCGGAGGGTCGAGTCACGCCAAAATTCAGGGGTCCGCGGCCATGGCCATGGCGTTGGCCGTCACGCTGCCGGCGGGTACGGCGGTCGTGAGGGCGCAGGAAGCGGGCGCGGAGACGATCGAGCAGGTCGTGGTCACCGCGCGCAAGCGCGAGGAATCGCTGCTCAACGTACCGATCTCCATCACGGCCGTGTCCGAGGACACGATGGAACGCAACGCGCTGCGCTCGGTGGCGGATGTCGCGCCCACCGTGCCCGGGCTCAACGTGAACACCGACTCGGTCGGCCGCGCGTTCGTTTCGATCCGCGGCATCGGCACCGCGCTGCAGGCCGGCGTGCAGCCCGGCGTGGGCGTGTTCCAGGACGGCATCTACGTGCGCGAGACCTCGTACGTCAACAACCCGACGCTGGACGTCGAGCGCATCGAAGTGCTGCGCGGACCGCAGGGCACGCTCTACGGCAAGAACACGCTCGGCGGCGCCATCAACATCATCACGCGCGAGCCGGGTGATGCCTTCGAGGGCAAGATGTTCGGCACCTGGAGCGACGGCAACGAGACCGGCGAGGTCGCGGCGCGCATCAGCGGACCGATAGGCGAAGTCCTGCGCGGCAAGCTGGCGGTGGCCAAGCGCGACTCGCAAGGGTTCTTCACCAATCGCCTCATCGGCGGCCAGGTCGATGCCTCCGAGAGCGAGCAGGCGAACGGATCGCTCCTGTGGGACATCGGCGGCGGCGCCGAGCTCACGCTCACCGGCTACTACCTCGACTTCATGGGCGGTTCGACCAACTACTCGGCCGTGAGCGGGACCACCGACTACCGCGACAACGTCGTGCTGAACGTCATCGGCCAGTCGGACATCATCTACAAGGGCACGAACGCCAAGCTCGAGTTCGACCTGGGCTCGAACACCGGCGTGACGCTCATCGGCGCCTACGACGCCCGCAACCAGCGCGTGCAGAGCGACGGCGACTTCCTGCCGCTGGACATCGTGCGCTCGCGCGGCACGACCGAGGACGAGTCGCTCACCGGCGAGCTGCGATTCGATTCGCAGTGGACCGATACCTTCTCGACACTGGTCGGCCTGTTCGCGAGCAACGAGACCACCGACGCGGTGAGCATCCAGACCCTGGTGCCCGCGGCACGCGACACCACGGCGGTCGCGGAGCGTTCAGGCGATACGTATTCGCTGTTCGCGACCGGCAACTGGCGCTTCGCGCCCGACTGGGAATTCACCGCGGGCGTGCGTTTCGACGAAGAGAAGCGCCACCAGGACAGCAGCACCGAGGTGTCCACCGCGCCCGGCGTGATCGTGGTCGATCCGCGCCGCGAGATCGAGGCCTCCGAAGTCGAGCCGCGCTTCACGCTGTCACGTTTCTTCGGTTCCGACGGCATGGTGTACGCCTCGGCCGCCAAGGGCTATCGCGGCGGCGGCTTCAATTCCCCCGCGGTTCCGCCCGAGTTCTCGACGTACGACGGCGACACCGTGTACACCTACGAGCTCGGCGGCAAGCTCAATGCCGACAGCGGACGGTGGTTTGCGTCCGCGGCCGTGTACTACAACGACTACGAGGATTTCATCGGGCAGAATGCGCTGGCGATCGGGCCGGGCGGCGGGCTCGTGTCCATCGACCTGAACCTCGGGGACGTGGAATCCTACGGCCTGGAGACCGAGCTCGTGGCCAGCGTCACGGACAACTGGAGACTGTCGGGCAACCTCACGCTCATGCACGCGCGCATCACCGACCAGAGCGGCTGGATCGCGGTGACCGGCACACCGCTCGCGACCGATCGCCTGCTGTTCCAGCCCGACTGGAACGCGAGCGTGAGCTCGGACCTCACGATTCCGCTGGGGCAGGGTCAGCTGGACTGGAATCTCGGCATCGTGGGCAAGGGCAGCCGGCCCGGCTCGAGCTTCGATCCGACCACGCCCTCGATCCTGGAGTCGTACGTGGTGGTGAACACATCGCTCCTGTATCGGCGCGGACCGCTGAGCGCGGGCGTGTTCGCGAACAACCTGCTCGACGAAGAGTACTTCGAGTCCTTCATCGACGGGTCGCTCCTCGCCTCGCTCGGCCTGCTGAACCAGGATCTCGGCATCCTCGGCGCGCCGCAGAACATCGGCGTGCGAGTGCAATACGAGTTCTGAGATGAGTGGGCGCTCCGAGGTCGATCGGCGTGACGAGGGGCGCTCGATACTCAGGAAGGTCGCCTGGCGGCTGATACCGCTGCTGGGCGTCCTTTATTTCTTCGCCTTTCTCGACCGCGTGAACGTCGGCTTCGCGGCGCTCACCATGAATGCCGACCTGGGAATCTCGGCGGCGGCGTACGGCCT
>DASTQG010000091.1:0-6067 GCA_035761885.1 Steroidobacteraceae bacterium
ACGGATCACGGCTCTCGTGCATGCAAGATCACCGCGGTTGCCGCCGTCGACAGCGTTCGTCCTCGGCCGTCTGGCGGAGCGGCACGAGAACGAGGCGCTGCGTGCGCGCGAGCGCGTCGAGCCCGCATGGCGCAAGGTGCGCGGCAAGCGCTGGAAGAAATTGCGGGGCGCGATGAAGGAAACGCGCAAGGCGGTCGCGCCCGCGAACGCCGAGGCATCTGCTCCCGCCACGTCCTCCGCCCCGCAGCGCTCCTAGGCGAGCGCAATGGACCTGCTGATCGTCCGGCACGCGATCGCGCACGAGCGCAACGCGCGGCGCTGGCCTGACGACGCACTGCGACCGCTGACGCCCGCGGGTATCCGCAAATTCCGCAAGGCCGCGCTCGGCTTGCGGCGCCTGCGTATCCGCCCGCAACGCGTGCTGTCCAGTTCGCTGGTGCGCGCCCGCCAGACGGCCGAGCTGCTTGCCGACGTGGCAGAGTGGCCGCAGGCGACCGAGTGCCGCGAGCTGGAGCCCGAAGGGTCGATCGCAGACCTCATCGCCGCGCTGCGCAAGTTCAACGTCGACAGCCTGGCGCTGGTGGGCCACGAGCCGAGCCTGAGCCGCTTCATCGCCGCTTGTGTCAGCCGCCGTGCCGGCGGCGCGGAGGTCCGGATGAAGAAGGGAGCGGTGGCGCGACTGACCTTCGCACGCCGGATTCGCGTCGGCGGTGGCAGGCTCGAATGGCTCGCAACCCCGCGCCTGTTGCGCCACGTCGGAGAAGCTCGCACCTGAGGCGAGGCAGTTGCACCAAGAGGCAATCGCCCGGCCCGGGCGCGTGTGCCAAAGTCACCGGACCGACCATCAGCAGGAGTCAATCCATGATCCGGCCCGTGAAATGGACCAGAGCCGCCGCACTGGCGACGACCGTTCTCTTCCTGTCGCCGGTCCTGGCGCAGGACACCGCCGCGCCCGCGGCAGGCAAGCCCGCAGACAACATGCAGATCATGTTGGAGAAGGTGCGGGCCGACAAGAAACTGCTGGTCGCGAACAACATGAAGCTGACCGAGCAGGAGGCGACCGGGTTCTGGCCGCTCTACGAGGGCTACCAGAAGGAGTTGCAGGCGCTCAACGGACGGCTGGAAAAAGTGATCAAGCAGTACGCCGAGGCGTACAACGCGGGCACCGCGATTCCGGACGCCACCGCCAAGCAGATGTGGGGCGAGTTCCTGTCGATCCAGGAAGGCGAAGTGCAGCTGCAGCGCTCTTACGTCACGAAGCTGGAAAAGGTGCTGCCGATGAACAAGGTTGTGCGCTATCTGCAGCTGGAAACCAAGGTGCGCTCGGCAATCAAGTACGACATGGCCAAGCGCATTCCGCTGGTGGAGTAAGCCGGTACCGGATACTTGCAATTGTTGGCATTCTCGGAGGGCGCGGCACGCGAGAATGCCAACAATTGCAAGTATCCGGTACCTGTCATTCTTCGCAGATGAAGCGGATCGACAGGGGGGAGCTCGACTCGGGCACCTTGCCCAGGCCGATCATGCCCTCGCCCTTGATCTGCATGCTGTCGCGGCGCACGAACGCTTCCTCGCCGTCCTTGGACTGAACGAACGTGCCGTTCGTGCTCTGGTCGATGAGCACGAACTTGTTGCGGTTGATCTCGATGCGCGCGTGCAGGCGCGAGATGAGGTTGCCCTTCACCACGAAGTCGTTGTCCTCGGCGCGGCCGATCGTGATGTTGGTGCGCTGCTCGTCGACCACGATCTCCTGACCCTGGAAGCGCAACCGCAGGCGCTGCTTGCGCCCGTCGCGCTGGCTGAGCGCGATGGCGGGCAGCATGCTGGTCACCTCTTCGGGCTGCCACATCACTTCGAACAGCGCCACTTCGCTGCTGCGACCCTTGAGCGTCGCGACGTCGATCTGGCGCACCGAGGCACGCCACTCGGGCGAGAGGCGATCCACCATGGTCGCGGTGGTGATGATCTGTCCCGCCTTCGCCTGGCTGGTCATGCGATTCGCCGTGTGCACGGCCGCGCCGAAGATGTCGCGGTTCTCGAGCACCACCGGGCCGAAGTGCGCACCGATGCGGATCGACACGGGCTGGCCTTCGACGCGCAAGTCCGGGTGCACGGAGATCGCCTGTTGCATCTGGCTGCCGGCGTTGAGCGCATCGTCCGCCGACGGGAACGTCGACATGACTTCATCGCCCATGGTCTTGATGACGGTGCCGCCGTTCTTTTCGGTGGCGCCGCGCATCACCTCGATGCAGATCGCCACCATGTCGCGCGCCTTGAGATCGCCCATCAGCTCATAGAGCTTGGTGCTGCCGACCACGTCGGCGAACAGGATGGCGAGCTCGATGTCCTTACCCATGCAAGCGGTTATCGGCGCAAGTTATTGATGTTTCTGAGGGTTCTGGGGTCCGATCCGGCAGCGGCGATTATACGGGAAGCGTCGCGGCTCGGGATACCGTACGCACTGACGCGGACAGGCGACACCGTTTGCCCCGGGACCGGGGCCATGCCGACCGCGGGGCCGAGGTTACGTGCCGGGATCGACGATTCGCGCGATGCGCAGCGCAGTGAGATAGGGCTCGGGATCGTCGCGGTTGGTGAGCACCACGACGCTCATCCGACGCTGCGGATAGCGCACGA
Source organism: Steroidobacteraceae bacterium (assembly GCA_035761885.1). Taxonomy (GTDB): domain Bacteria; phylum Pseudomonadota; class Gammaproteobacteria; order Steroidobacterales; family Steroidobacteraceae; genus DASTQG01. The sequence continues at coordinate 2,638 of DASTQG010000091.1, forward strand.
TCACGTTGCGAAATCCCATGGTCTCGCCCGAATGCCACAGGGTCTCGCCGGTGATGCGCCAGCCGAAACCGTACTCGACATTGGCATCGTCCGTGTGCGTCGCCGCAGTGAACGCCTGGCGCCGGGCATCCGCGCTCAACAGGCGGTCGTCGTACAGCGCCGCATCCCACCTGGCCAGATCGTCGATCGAGGAGTAGATGCCGCCGTCGCCGAGAACGGCGCTGGTCTGGCTCTGGTCCGAGCGTACCCATGCGCCCTTCGCATGACTGTAGCCGTACGCGCGCGTCGTCACCGTCGAGATGCCCTCCTCGTGCGCAACGGTGTTCGTCATGCCGAGCGGCACGAATATGCGATCGCGCAGGAAACTCGCAAAGCTCGTACCCGAAGCGCGCTCGACGATGAGGGCCAGCAACGCGTAGCCGCTGTTGCTGTAGCGATAGGACGTGCCAGCCGGAAAATAAGTGCGATGCTGCGTCTCGAGGATGCTGAGCACGTCGGCATCGTGCAGCTGCCGGGTCAGGCCCGCCGGAATCACCTCTTCGTAGTCGATGAGCCCGGAGGTATGCGTGAGCAGATGGCGGATCGTGACCTCGCGCGACGCATCGGGCAGCGAGGGCAACCACTTGCGCGCGAGATCGTCGAGTGAGAGCCGGCCATCCTGGGCGAGCAGCAGGATCGCGGCCGCGGTGAACTGCTTGCTCACGGAAGCGAGCCGGTAGTTCGTCGCCGGAGTGGCCAGCACGCGTTTCTCGAGGTCCGCGAAACCATAGCTGCGGCGCACGATCGGCACACCGTCGCGCAGGACGAGTACCGATGCGCCCGGTACGGCCGGCTGCTGGGAAGCGCCCCGGTCCGGCAGCCCGTAGTCGCGCATGAGGGCATCGATCTGTGATTGCACGGTAGCTCCCTCATTGCCCGAGGCGCAGTCGCCCACGCGCATGAACGCCAGGTCCTCGTAGTCGTAGCTGAAGTCCGCCTCGGGATCGACCTTCGCCAGCGTCAGCGCGGTGGGTTGCATGGTATCCGGCTGCGGCACGAAATCGAGCCATGCCTCGGCATCCACGCTCTCGTCGAGCCAGTCGACCAGGCGACGCTCGCCGGCCTGCATGACGGTTCCGGTGAGTTGGGGCGAGCGTTGCGACGCAAAGCGCACGCGCCCCTCGTGCGCGCAGATCGTCACGTCGCCGAACCACGGATCGCGATACAGCCCCAGCACAGAAGCCATGGAATCGGGCGAAGCCGCGCGGCGCGGCGCGGGCGCGTTCGCGATTTCCGCCGGGGCAATCTGTGCCGACGGAATGTCGACCGACGCGGGTTCCGCCGCCGGCGGGCCGGCCAGCTCATCCGCATATTGCGCCACCGTGCGCACTTCGCGCCCCGTGAGGTGTTCGAGCAACAGTTGCGTGAGCACGAGGCGCGCCTGGGAGCCTTCGCCGTTGATCATGAAAACGAACCCCGAGCGCTTCTCGGGCAGCAGCGCAACGGCCGAGTACATGCCCATGAGCGTGCCGGTATGGGCAATCTTGAGATTGCCCGCGACATCGGACACGCGCCAGCCGTAACCATAGGCATTGAAGCGACTCAGCTCCCAGCGGCGCTGGCGATCCGAAAGCGGCATGGGCATGTGCGCGCTCCACAGCGCATCGCGCTGCGCGCGCGTGAGCCAGGGCTCGCTGCTGCCGGGCAGTGTCATCGAAGGGTCGAGCCAAAGATTCATCCAGCGAAGCATGTCGTTCAAGCTGCAGCGGATGCCCCCCGCGGCGGCCGAGGTCATTACGGGAATCACGGCTGCGTCGGTGCGCACTGGGACGTTGCCGGAGTTCGTGCGCATGTGCGGCTGTGCGACGTTACCGACCCGGTCGCGCTCGAAGGTGCCGGCCTGGCAGCGGGTCATGCCGATCGGCTCGAACAACTCGCGGCGCACGAGTTCTTCGTACGAGGCGCCGCCGGCCGCCGCGGCGACTTCGCCCGCGACGACGTACAGCAGGTTGTCGTAGTCGTAGCGCGAGCGAAAGCTGTGAAGGGGTTTCAGATGCGCGAGCCCGGCGACGATGTCGGCGCGCGTGAAGGAGTTTGGCTCCGGCCACAGCATCAGGTCGCCGGCGCCAGGACGCAGGCCGCTGTTGTGAATCAGCAGGTCACGCACCTGGATCTCGCGCGTCACCCACGGGTCGTACATGCGAAAGCCCGGCAGGTAACGCGTCACGGGATCGGTCCAGCTCAGCTTGCCTGCGTCCACCAGCCGCGCGAGCAGCGCCGTGGTCATCGCCTTGCTGTTGGATGCGATCTTGAACAGCGTATCGGCGTCGATGCGCTCGCCCGCGCCCGCCATCCGCTCACCTTCGGTGCGGGTGTAGACGATGCGCCCATTCTCGATCACACCGAGCGCCAGGCCCGGAAGCCGGTAGCGCGCCATGATCTGCTCGAAGGTGCGATCGAGCGTCTCGGTATATCTGCGCGGCTGCGTGCCGTGGTCCGGTGCGGGTTTGGTTGCGCACGACAGCGTGCCGAGGAGCGCCCAGCAGATCAGGAGCGTGCGAACCGCGAGCGAGCCGCCCCGCACAGCCGTGGCACCCGCTCTCGTCATGTCGAATGCCATTCCTGCGGCAGGCTCTCGCCCGCAGTGAGCTCGTCCATCGTCTGCGCTCGGCGCACCACGGCGAAGCGCCCGCCGTCCACCAGCACCTCGGGGCGCAACGGTCTGGAGTTGTAGGTGGAGGCCATGCTCGCGCCGTACGCGCCCGCCCCGTCTATCACCACCAGGTCACCTGCCTCGCACGTCGGCATCTCGCGCCCGCGGGCGAACGTGTCTCCGCTCTCGCAAACGGGTCCCACGACATCGTAGCAGGACAAGGGGCGCGGCCCGTCGTGCAGCGGCACGATGTCGTGCCACGCATCGTAGAGCGAAGGCCGCAGCAGCTCCGTCATCGCGGCATCCAGCACCAGGAACCTGCGACTGTCGCCTTCCTTCACGCGCAGAACGCGCGTGACCAGCACGCCAGCCTGCGCGACCAGCAGGCGTCCCGGCTCGAGCACGATGCGGCCGTGAAAGTCCGCGAGCAATTCGCGAATCGCCGCCGCGTAGTCGCCGAGCGCGATCGGCGAATCCTGGTCGCCGCGATAGCGCACGCCCAGGCCCCCGCCCACGTCGATGCTGTCGATCGCGTGCCCCTGGGCCGCAAGCTCGCGCCAGAATTCCGCTACGCGCCCGAGCGCGAGGCGAAAAGGCTCGAGGCTCAGGATCTGCGAGCCGATGTGGACGTGCAGCCCGTCGAGCCGCACGGCTTTGAGCTCCCGCGCGTTGGCGAACCACCTCCGCGCCTCGTGCAGGGCCACGCCAAACTTATTCTCGGCGCGACCGGTGGAGATCTTGCGATGCGTACCCGCATCGACGTCCGGATTCAGTCGCACGGCGGCCCGTGCGATCGTC
>DASTQG010000092.1:0-3365 GCA_035761885.1 Steroidobacteraceae bacterium
CCGCGAAGGCCTGGCAGTGATCGCTGCGCACGACGCCCGGCATGCGCCAGAACACATCGGCCACCACGCCCAGATCGGGCGCGGCATGCGTCACCGCCGGGTCGAACGGTTCGTCCTCGTTGCCCGACCACGACGGCATCACCAGCGTGCCATCGGGTCCGAGTGCCTCGCGCAGCGCTTCGATGAATCCCTGCGGGCCGCCCTCCACGGGACGCGCCGCGCGAAAGGACATGTGCACCTGGAGCACGCCCGACTTCGTAACGCCGAGCTTGCGCAACTGTTCCGCGAGGGTCTTGGGGTCGGCGAAAGCTTTGTTGTTCATCGATCCCGATCATAGTGCCATCTTGCGCGAGGGCAAGGGCGGACGGCGCCGCCGGGCTTGCCGTTCATCCGTCGGGTCGGCCATCCGTCACTCCGGCAGAGGTTCTCCTACCACCGTGGCGCGCGTACGCGGTTTTGCTGCTACGGTGAACCCGCGAGGGAGAGGGATATGCGCGCGAAATACCTGGTTTTCCTGTGCCTGTTCACCGCCGGCGCGAGCGCGGGCTCGCGTACGCAAGGCGAGCCGACCCCGCCACCGGTCGGCGTCGGCGCTCGGCCGTGTGCACTGGCCAACCCCATCTCGAAGGTGCTGCGCCGCACGTCGCTCGAGAACGAGTGGAAGGCACTGGAGCAGGAGCTCGAAAGTCCGCTTCGATCCGCCCTTGGCGAGGATCTCGTCACCCAGGAAGCACTGGCCAGCCTGGATACCCGGGTGCTGGCGGGCAACGACTGGTCGCTCACGCGTTACTTCGTGCGCCTGCTGCGTGAGCTCGAGGCGCCCGACCTGCCGTCCGCCGATGGCCTGTTGCGCCTTAACGCTTACGCCGAGCATGCGCTGCGCGATGCCGCCTGGGACGGCAAGAACGCCTGGGATGTCGTGAGCGCCGTGCGCGCGGAGACGCTCGAGTTGCTCGCGACACTCGAAATCCAGCGCCGCGCCGGACCATCCGCCGTCCTGGTCGATCGCCTGCTGCAAGCGGCGGGCAAGCCCGAGTCGTATTCGCTCGCTTCCGACTGCCGGCAGCCGCGCGATTTTGCTCCTACCTTGGTGAACGTGAGGCCCCAGCCATGAAGAACCGGATCACCCGCCGTGATTTCATCGCCACCGCCGCAGCGATGGGCGCGACGCTGGCATGGGCGGGCACGAGCGCGGCCCCGTCGCGCCGACCCTGGGTCGAGCGGCGCGACCTGTTCGCAGAGGGTGTGGCCTCCGGCGATCCCGCGGCTGACAGCGTGCTCTTGTGGACGCGAGTGAGTGCCGACTCTTCGAAGGCCGAAGTGGGACTCAACGTCGAAGTTGCCGAGGATGCCGCTTTCGAGCGCGTGGTCGCGAGCGCGCGCACGCGTGCCCTGGCCCAGGCCGATCACACGTGCCGCGTGCTGGTGGGCGGGCTGAAACCCGCGCGCATCTATTTCTATCGCTTCACCACCGACGAGGGGCACGGCAGCCGGGTCGGCCGCACACGCACGGCCGCCGATCCCGCCGATACGCGACCGGTGAAGTTCGCGTTCGTGAGCTGCCAGAACGTGTGCGAGGGTGCGCAGAACGCCTATCGCCGCATGATCTACGAAGACGAGCGCGCGCAGCCCGGAGAGCAGCTCGCCTTCGTGCTGCACCTGGGCGATTTCATCTATGAAATCGTCGACTACCCGGAGGATCGTCCCGGCGGCCGGCGCTACGACCGGCGCCTGCGCGACCTGGTGCGCTTTCCGGACGGGGACAAACTGGGTCGCCTGCACATCGCACGATCGCTTGCGGACTATCGCCTGCTGTATCGCACCTACCTGCGCGACCCGGACATCCAGGACGCGCGCGCCCGCTTTCCGTTCGTGGCGATCTGGGACAACCACGAGTTCTCGTGGCAGGGCTGGCAGTCGCTGCAGCACTTCGAGGGCAAGTCGCGGCCGGCGCAGAAAGTGAAGGTCGATTCGAACCAGGCGTGGTTCGAGTATCAGCCGGCGCGCGTGCGCATGCCGCACTCCAGCTCGCTGGAGCGCTTCGATGCGCCGAACGTCAAGGATGCGCCGATCGACCAGTTCGACGAGCACGGGCTGGGACAGGAGCCCAACAACCTCGCGGCCATCGACAGCCTGGTGGGATACCGGACGCTGCGCTGGGGCCGCCACCTCGATCTCATCATTACGGACATGCACAGCTATCGCACACGCGATGTGAGCAGCGTGCCGGAATTCAACGCGTTCTCGAGCGACGATTTTCCGGACCTGGTGCCGCAGGAGGCGATGGAAATCCTCGATGCGGGCCGTGCCTACGGCGGCGGCAAGCCGCCGGCGTCGATCCGCTACGGTGACAAGCAGGTCGAGAACTATCGTCGCGATCTCGCGCCGCACACCATCTTCGGAGTCGAGCAGAAGAAATGGTTCCTGGAACGCCTGCGCGGCTCGAGCGCGACGTGGAAGGTGTGGGGGAACTCGCAGGGCACGCTCGACACGCGCATCGATCCGCAGAACCTGCCGGCGGGGGTCGCGAAAAGTCCTTGGCCGGGCGCGGGCTATGCAACGCTCGGCTTCGGCGATCACAGCAGCTCGTACCACGAGCGCGCGGAGATCTACGATGCGGTGCGCGCCGCCGGCATCGCCGGGTTCGTCACGGTTTCAGGCGATCGGCACAGCTTCTGGGCGGGTCTCGCAGCCAAGGCGCTGCCGCCGCAGCCGTTCGATCCGGTCGGCATCGCGTTCATCACCGGCTCAGTGTCGGCGCCCGGCCTCGTCGAGGCGCTCGAGCATGTGTTCCCCAAGGACCATCCGCTGCGTGCGCTGTACGTTACCGACGTGCCTGGAATCGAGCGTCCGCAAGCCGCCGTGAACATGCTGATGCATCACGGTGTGAAGTCTTGCCTGGAGTACCAGCGCACGCGCGATCTGGCGGCGGCTCGCAAGCTCTCCAACCCTGAGCTGGCGCCGCACCTGTCGTTTCTCGACATGGGCGGGCACGGCTACACGACGTTGCGCGTGGCGGGGGATGCGGCCGAATGCGAGTTCGTCTGCATCCCGCGCCCCATCGAGCGCAGTGAAAGCGCGGACGGTGGCCCGTTGCGCTACCGCGTCGTGCATCGCGCGCCGCTGTGGCGCAAAGGCGAGCAACCGCGCCTCGAACAAAAGGTGATCGAAGGCGATCCGGGCCTCTCGATCTGAAAAGGGGACATTCACAATTTCCTCGTGAAGGTCTGCGACCCGCCCGTGGACGTAGCTAGCCCCTATACCAGAATAATGTGAATGTCCCCTTTTCAGCCCCAGCGGACCAATGAAGGACGCCGGCCGCCGAGTGCGGCGGGGCAGGCCGTTGCGGTGCGGTCCGTGCCGCG
>DASTQG010000093.1:0-3980 GCA_035761885.1 Steroidobacteraceae bacterium
TCGCCCAGGACATCGCGGACGCCCAGCAGTTCTTCGGCGGCTGCTGGCTCGACGACGACAATATCGTCTTCGCACCGCGATTCGCCGGCGGACTGTGGCGCGTCGAGGCCACGGGCAGCGTACCGATGCAGCTGACACGTCCGCGCGGGCGCGCGGATGCCGCGCACGTCTGGCCGACGTGCCTCCCGGGCTCGCGCACCGTGCTCTACAGTCAGTGGCGCGGCGGCACGCAGGTCGATGACTCCGCCATCGGGTACTACCAGGCGGACACGCGCCGTCAGGGCGTGCTGCTCGCGGGTGCCTTTCACCCACGCTACCTGCATCCGGGCACGTTGCTGTTCGTGCGCACCGGAACGCTGATGGCGGCGCCGCTGGACCTCGCAGCGTTGAAATTATCCGGCGCCGCCCGCCCCCTCTATGCCGGCCTGCTGGCCAACGAGAACTCGCAGGTCGCGTTCTACGAGACTTCGAACAGCGGACATCTGGTCTTCATCCGCGGTCGCTACGAGCAGCCGGTGCGACGGCTGGTCTGGGTGGACCGGCACGGCAAGGTCGAGCCGGCAAGCGCCTTGCGCCGGCCATTCTCGCTGTCACGGATCGCGCCCGATGGCAGGCGAGTCGCGACGTGGCTGCAGGACGCCGAGGTGGCCGTGTGGCAGCTCGACCTTTCGCTCGATCGCCTCTCCAGACTGAGCCGCGGGATGGACGATCACTCGCCCGTCTGGTCGCCCGACGGCAGGCGCGTCGCGTTCGATTCGAGCCGGACAGGGAATTACGAGATCTACGTCGCTGCGAGCGACACGATCGGTGCCGAGACGGCGGTCACCTCCCGCCGTCGCGATCATTTCGTGAACGCCTGGCTGCCGGACGGCCGGCTGGCGTTCACCGATCACAGCATTGCCGAAGGGTGCGACCTGTGGCTCATCGAGCCGAGGCCGGACGCGCAGCCGGAGCTGTTGCTGCGCACGCCGTTCAACGAAAGCGAGCCTGCCTTCTCCGCGGACGGTCGCTGGATTGCGTACGTCTCCGACGACACGCGGCAGAAAGAAGTGTACGTGCAGCGTTTTCCGCTGTCTGGACCTCGCGTGCAGGTCTCCCACGAGGGCGGCGAGGAGCCGCTCTGGTCGCGCGACGGCAACGAGCTCTACTTTCGCAACGGTCGGCAGGTGCTCGCCGCGCTCGTCAGTGGCGACACGGCGCCGCGCGTGTCCCAGCCCGTGGTGCTCTTCGAGGGCCGTTTCCACTTCAACCTGTATCCGACCAACACGTACGACGTCGGGGCGGACGGACGATTCCTGATGGTCGAAGAGCCGGCGCCGACGCCCCGGGCCGTTCACGTCGTGCTCTACCTGGGAGATTCGTGGCGCAAGCTTGCCAGCCAGGCAAGTATCACTCCGCAAATGCCCTGACGATCCAGGCGCACGCTGCTGGGTGAACTTCAGTCGCCCGCGAGCAATTCCTGTAGCTGATCGACATCCGCGGGCTTGACCAGGTGAAAGGCGAAGCCCGCCGCGATGGCAGCCTCGCGATCCTGCGTCCGTCCGTAGCCGGTCATCGCCATCAGGCGCAGTGCGCTCGGGTCATTTTCCTTGCGCAGCCGGCGGGCGACCTCGTACCCGTCCATTCCCGGCAGGCCGATGTCGACGATCGCGATCTGCGGATGGAACGTTTTGGCCAGCTCGAGCGCGGCCGGGCCATCGTGCGCTACAGCGACTTGATGGCCCCAGGCTCCCGCCAGCAACGCCATCGATTCCGCGGCGTCTTCGTTGTCGTCGACGATCAGGACTCTGCGGCGCCTGCCGCCGTCGACCCGCTGCGGCGGCCTTCGTGTTGCGCTCTCAAGCAGTGCTGCATCCGTGATGACCGGCACGGTGACGATGAACTCGCTTCCCTTGCCCAATCCGTCGCTGCGCGCCTCGATGCCACCGCCGTGCAGTTCGAGTACGCGCCGCACCACCGTGAGTCCCAGCCCCAGTCCGCCGCCGGCATGCGACAGCGATGTGTCCACCTGCGTGAACAGGTCGAACACGTGGTCGAGCATTTCGGGCGCCAGCCCGATGCCGTTGTCGCGCACGCGGATGCAGGCAGAGCGGCCCTGCTGGGCGAGCGCCAAGACGATCTGGCCGCCCGGGTTGGTGTACTTGATCGCATTCTCCAGCAGATTGCTCACCACCTGCTCCAAACGCACCGGATCGCCGTCCACGAGGACGGGCGCGTCCGGGAGCACCAGCTTGAGCTGGTGCCGGCGCTCGAGCAGGCGAGGCCGGCATGCTTCGCCGGCCGCCTGCGCGATATCGATCAGGTCGACCACCTGCCGCTTGAGCTCGATCACCCCGCGACTGATGCGCGCAACGTCCAGCAACTCGTCCACGAGGCGCTTCAGGCGGCCGGTCTGCCGTTCGATCATGTCGTACATCCGGGCAACCGCCGGTTCGACCTCGGAGCGGCGCAGCAACTGCATCGCGTAGCTGATCGGCGCCAGCGGATTGCGCAGCTCGTGCGCGAGCATCGCGAGGAACTCGTCCTTGCGACGATTGATCTCGCGCAGGTGATCGTTGGCCGCCTTCTGCTCCGTGATGTCGTCGATCGCGAGCAGGATCACGTCCGAGCGCTCGCCGTCCCCGGCCACGCGCCGCGCGTTCAGCGACATCAGGCGACGACCGATCGAAGGAAAGACCGCCGTGACGTCGAAGTTTGCCAGGGGCACGCGGTCGGTGATCACCGAGTGCAGGCGCTCGCGCAGCGCCGGCACGTTCCACTGCCCGTTGCCCACCTCGTACAGGAAACGGTTCTCGGTCTCGTCCCGGCTCACATCGAACTCGGCGTAGAACGCGCGATTCGCGCGCAGAATCTTCAGGTCCGTGTCCAGCACGACCAGCGGCTCGCGCACCGTCTCCACGATCGCCTCGGCGTAGTGACGCGCCATCTCCGAGCGTGCGCGCGCGCCCCTGAGCTCCTCGTTGAGGGCCGCGAGCTCGCGGTTGCGGTTGCGCAGCTCCTCGTTGGTGGTGACGAGCTCTTCGTTCGTCGACTGCAGCTCCTCCTTGGAGGTCTCCAGCTCCTCGTTCGTGCTCTGGAACTCCTCGTTCGCCGAGAGCACCTCCTCGTGAGCCGACTTGAGTTCCTCCTTGACCGCCTCGTGCGCTTCCATGGTCGCCTGCAGGTAGTCGCGGATGGCGACTGCCTCGCGTTCGAGCTGGGCGAGGCGGCGATCCTTCTCCGACTCAGTGAGCACCTTGGCGGGGCTCTGCCGCGCGCGCCGGTCGTTACGGCGACGCGAGCCGTCATCGAACAGGATCAGGAAGCCGCGCTCTGAGTTCAGGCTCTGCAACGCAATGACCTGGATGGCGACTTCGCGCGCATCTTCCAGGCGCAGGCCCTCACGCCGCACTTCGTTCCCGGTTTCCCTGGCTTCCTGGATCGCCGGCGCCACTTCGGCGAGCAACTCGGGGCGCACGATGCGATGCAGGGCGGTGCTGGGCGGGCCACTCGCCTGCTCGAGATAGGGACCCGTCTCACCGCGGAACTGCAACACGTTGAGCTGATCGTCGACGAGCAGGCTGGCTGGCGCGTAGCGCGCCAGCAATATCCTGTCGGCCTCCCTGAGAGGGGAATCCGCATCTCCCAGCATCCGGTCACCGATCTCGCTGTCTCGCGAGCCACGGTGCGGCGCGGAGCCGCGTGGCGCGGCCAACGTGGCTCCGGGGGCGCCGGTCCTGCGCGTGAAGAGTCGGTGTGGCTTGTCCGCGAGCTCGAACAGGTCCGCGGCGTGCCCCACGCTCTCGGAAGGTCCGAGCAACAGGAAGCCGTGCGGGCGCAGCGAATAATGGAAGACCTGCATCACGCGCGCCTGCGCGGCCGCATCGAGATAGATCAGGAGATTGCGGCAGCTCACCAGGTCCAGGCGCGAGAACGGCGGATCGCGCGTCACGTCCTGCCGCGCGAAGATGCACAGATCGCGGATGGACTGCGTGATCCGG
>DASTQG010000094.1:0-11746 GCA_035761885.1 Steroidobacteraceae bacterium
CTGCGTGTACTCCATGATGTGCCCGATGTGGAACGAGCCGTTCGCGAAGGGCAGGGCGGTGGTGACGAAGATCTTGCGGGGCGTAGCCATCGAGCAATTATGCCCGGGGACTGCCTCCTTTTCTTCTTCTCAGCGCAGCGACAAAGGGGACTGTCCCCTTTTCTCAGCCCTGATCCTTGACCGGCTCGAACTTGGACTTGTTGATGCCCTTCTTGTAGGCCTCCTTGCCCGTCACGACGCGCTGCTCCAGAAGTTGCTGGATCGCGGAGTCCATGGTGCGCATGCCGTGCGCGGCGCCGCTCTGCATCGTGTTCTCGAGCTGGTCGAGCTTGCCCTGGCGGATCAGGTTCGAGACGGCGGCCGTGTTCACCAGGATCTCGAGCGCGGCCACGCGGCCTTCCTTGTCGGCCCGCTGCAGCAGCTGCTGCGAGACGACACCGCGGAGCGAGGTCGAAAGCATCGTGCGCACGTGCGACTGCTTGTCCGAGGGGAAGGCGTTCACCATGCGGTCCACGGTCGCGGCGGCGCCGTTGGTGTGCAGGGTGCCCATCACGAGAATGCCCATCTCGGCCGCGGTCACCGCGATGCTCATCGTCTCGAGGTCGCGCAACTCGCCGACCAGCACCACGTCCGGGTCCTCGCGCAACGCCGAGTGCAGCGCGGCCGCGAAAGTCGGCGAGTGCACGCCGATCTCGCGCTGGCTGATGAGGCACTGCTTGCGCTCGTGCACGAACTCGATCGGGTCCTCGATGGTGAGGATGTGCCCTTTGATGCGCGAATTGATGTCGTCGATCATGGCCGCGAGCGTCGTCGACTTGCCCGAGCCGGTCTTGCCGGTGACCAGGATCAGCCCGCTCACGATCTTGCAGAGGTTGCGCACCGATTCGGGCATGTTGAGCTGATCGAGCGTCAGCGCCTGCGAGGGAATGGCGCGGAACACCGCGCCCATGCCGTTCAGCTGACGCATGACGTTCACGCGAAAGCGCGCGACGCCCTGCAGGTGATAGGCGAAGTCGGTGCCGTCTCGCTCCTCGAATCGCGCCACCGCCTTGCGCGGCATGATCTCGTACAGCGCCTCGCGCACGAAATCGGCCGTGAGGCGCTCCTGGCGCAGCGGTGTCAGGTCGCCGTACAGGCGTATGCGCGCCGGATCGCCGGCGAGGAAGTGCAGGTCGGAGCCCTTCTTGTTCAGGACCTCGGCGAGGTACTCGTCGATGCGTGCCACGCGCCGTCCTCAGCTCGCCGCCGTCTCGAACTTGGGCAGGATGCTGGTGTCGGTCACGAAGTTCGAGAACTGGCGCTTGTCGGTCGCGTAGGCGAAGGCATCGTCCGGATCGATTTCCTTGGCCTTGATCGCGGCGAGCAGCGCCATGTCCATGAGCTGCATGCCGTATTCCTTGCCGGTCTGCAGCTGGCTGGGAACCTGGTGAGTCTGGTCGGTCATGATGAGCTTGGCGATGGCCTTGGTCATGGTCATCACCTCGCAGACCGCGCGCCGGCCGCGGCCGTCCGCGCTCTTCACCAGCACCTGCGTGATGACCGCGATCAGGCTCTGCGACAGGAAGCTCTTGGTCTGCTCGCGCTCCTCGACCGGCAACGCATCGATGATGCGGTCGATGGTCTTCACGGCGCTGGTGGTGTGCAGCGTGCCGAGCACCAGGTGGCCGGTCTCCGCGGCCGTCATCGCCATCGAGATGGTCTCCGCGTCGCGCAGCTCACCGACCAGGATCACGTCGGGGTCCTCGCGCATCGCGGCGCGCACGCCCTCGGCGAAGGAGGGCAGGTGCGTGTTCAGCTCGCGCTGGATCACCTGGCTGTTCTTGCTGCGGTGGACGAACTCGATCGGATCCTCGAGGCTGATGATGTTCAGCCGGCGCGTGGAATTCAGCAGGTCGATCATCGAGGCGAGCGTGGTCGACTTGCCGGTGCCGGTGGAGCCGGTGACCAGGATCATGCCCTGGTGGTAGTCGCAGAGTTTCTTCACGATCGGCGGCAGCGACAGCCGCTCGATGCTCGGAATCTCGCTCGGAATCGAGCGGAAAGTCGCGCCGACGCCTGTTTCCTTGCGAAAGACGTTCACGCGAAAGCGCCCGCCGTCCTCGGAGACGTAGGAGAAATCGATGTCGTGACCCTGGCGGAAGCTCTCCTGCTGGTGCTTGGTCAGGATCTCGGTCACGTAGCCTTCCAGCTCGTTGTCGCCGAGGTTGCGGAACTTGATCGGCATCAGGTCGCCGTTCATGCGCAGCATCGGAGGGACACCGACGGCGAGGTGCACGTCCGAGCACCCCTGCGCGAGGCCTAGCTTGAGGAAGGCGTCGATTCTGGGCATGAAAGAACCGCGTGGCTTGAGGCGGGCGCCACTCTACAGCGGGCTGAAAAAACCGTCCAATGCCCGATCCGAAAACATCGGATCGGTCACGCCGCGGGCTATTGGAACTTCTCCAGCTCCAGCCGCAGCTCTTCCATGGAGTTGTAGCGCTTGGCCTTGTCGACCGACATCGCCTTGATGACCAGCGCGGACAGCGCGGGCGGCAGGGAAGGGTTGATCTCGTGCGGCGGCCGCGCCTTGCCCTGCACGTGCTGGTACATCACCGACATGTGATCGCCGCGGTGATAGGGCGGTACGCCGGTGAACATTTCATACATGATCACGCCGGTGGAGTAGACGTCGGCCTTCTCGTCCACCTTCTTGCCCAGGATCTGCTCGGGCGCCATGGATTTCGGCGAGCCGATGACGTAGCCGGTCTTGGTGAGCTGCGTGTCGCCCTCGCGGTGCGCTGCGGCGACGCCGAAGTCCACGATCTTGAGCAGGCCTTCCTCGTTGATCAGGACGTTCGCCGGCTTCAGGTCGCGATGCACGATGCCGACCTGGTGCGCCACCGACATGCCGGTGCAGATGTCCATCGCGAAGCGCACGGCGCGCTTGAGGGCGACCGGCTTCTCGTTGACGATTTCCGCGCCCAGGGTGTGCGAGGGGAAGTACTCCATCGAGATGGCGTAGTTGCCGCGCACGTACAGGAAGTCGTAGATGCGGATGACGTTGCGGTGCGTGATCTTGCGCGAGTAGCGCAGCTCGTGCACGAAACGCTTCATCATCTCCTCGTCCTGCGCCACGTTCTGGTTCAGGAACTTGAGGATCAGCCGCTCGTCGACGACCGTGTCCTCCATGAGCAGCACGGTGCCGAAGGCGCCCTTGCCGATCTTCTCGATGAACTTGTAGCGCCCTTCGATGATGTCGCCGGGCTTGAGCGTGGCGATGTCGAGCCTCTGCGCGACCGCCGCCTCGGCGCTCTTCACCACTGCCTCGAGCTCGCGGTTGTCCATGAGCAGGGTCTTGGCGGGCTCGGCGAGGCGCTCGGCTTTCTGGTTCGCCGCCACCATGCTGCTCGAGTAGCGGTCGTCGAGCTCCTGCAGCGCGCGGCTCGCAGCCTGCTGCACCGTGGCGTCCGGATTCTGCGTCTGCGCCTGGAGCTGGACGCGGATGTGCTCGACGCGCCGCTCGTCGGCGAGCTTGGCGAGCACGTTGATGGCCTCGACGCGGATCTCCTTCTCGGGACGCTCCAGCGCCTTGAGCACCGGCTCGATGACCTTGTGGTCGCCGAGCTTGCCGAGCGCGCGCACCACCACGGGAATGGAGCGTGTCGCATCGCTCTGCAGCATCTCCAGCAGGCGCGGCACCGCCCGCTTGGTGCCGATCTCGGCCAGCGCGTCGATGGCGCGCTCGCTCACCCACCAATCGGGGTCGCGCGTCGCTTCGATCAGGTGATTGACCGCGCGCTCGTCCTTGGTCTGGTTGAGGATCTCGATGGCCGCGCGGCGCAGGTCCTCGTCCTCGTCCTTGACGAGCGCGAGCACGGCTTCCACCACCTTCGGGCCGCCGATCTTGCCGAGCGCGTCCGCGGCGCGGCTGCGCACCCACCAGTCGTCGTCCTTGATCGCCTCCAGCAGGTGCTTGACCGACTTCGGCGTGCCGATTTCGTTGAGCACTTCCACCGCCGCGCGGCGGGCATACTCGTTCTCGTCCTTCAGCACGTCGACCAGGTACTTGGTGGTGTCCGGATGGTTTGCCTTGATCACCACCTCGACGGCCCGGTTCTGCACGTCGATCTCGGGGTCGCGCAGGAGCTTGCAGACCTGCTCGATGTTGATCGGGCCCTCGACGCGCGTGAGGGCGTTCAGGGCCGCCTGCCGCACCATCTTGTTCGGATCGCGCAGCTGGGTCTGGATCGCGCGCGACACCTCCGGGGTGTTGAAGCGCGACAGCACGTTCATGATGTGGACGCGGGCGATGGGGTCCTTGCCCTCGACGCGCGAGATCAGGTCCGGAACCGCGCTTTCGTCGGCGATTTCGCCCACGATGCGAAACAGGGCGGCCTTCTCGTTGGGTTCCTGCGAGTAGGCAGCTGTCAGCAGCTCGCGCACGCTGAAACGGGATTTGTGGGCGGAGATCACGTCGAGCACCGCAGGCTTGGCGATGTCCTCAGCGGACAACAGGTCGAGCAGCATCGAGGGCGGGTAGTTCTTGCTGGAGGACAGCGCCCAGGCGATTCCGGCCACGGCGCGCGGGTTGGACTCGCTCAACCCCCGCGCCACCTGCGCGAAAGTCCTGGTGTCGATGAGTGCGGCGAGCACCTCCACGTAGCCGAGCGTCTCCTGCTTGTCGGCCGTGGGGAGCGCTTCGATGATCGGCTCGATCGCCCCGACTCCCATGCCGGCCAGCTTCGCCAGCGCCTTGCGCGCCGTCGGGCTGGTGGGATCGCCGCTCGCCTTGATCTCCGCGATCAGGCGCTCGGCCTTCATCGTGCTGAAAAAACTCATTCGCTCGGGGAACACTCTTTGCGGGCAGCCCATTATGCCATAAGCATTTACACAACCTTGACGCGCCGCCGGGGCGTGAGGCCGTGAGCGCAACTGTCGCGGCCGCGATGCCTGCGCGCCACCGACTTTCGTCGCGGGACGAGTCGGTAGGGACGTTCGGTTACAATGCCCGCCCTTTTCCCGGCCGGCGGCCGGCCCCGGTTCGGCGGCATGAATTCTCCACGCACCTTACCTCCTGTCGGCAGCATCCGGAATATCGTCGCCGTCGCCTCCGGCAAGGGGGGTGTTGGCAAGTCCACCGTTGCGGCGAATCTGGCACTCGCGTGGGCCGCGCAGGGCGCGAAGGTCGGTGTCCTCGACGCGGACATCTACGGCCCGAGCCAGCCCCGCATGCTCGGTCTGAGCGGGCAGCGTCCGGTCACGAAGGACGGCAAGTCGTTCGAGCCTCTCGTTTCATACGGCCTGGAGGTGATGTCCATCGGCTTCCTCATCGACGAGGAACAGCCGATGGTCTGGCGCGGACCGATGGTCACGCAGGCGTTGCTGCAGTTGCTCAATGAAACTCGCTGGGGCGCGCTCGACTATCTGGTGGTCGACATGCCACCCGGAACGGGCGACATCCAGCTCACGCTGTCGCAACGCGTGCCGGTGAGCGGCGCGGTTATTGTCACTACGCCCCAGGACATCGCGCTGCTGGATGCGCGCAAGGGACTGCGGATGTTCGAGAAGGTGTCCGTGCCCGTGCTCGGCATCGTGGAGAACATGAGCACGCACATCTGCAGCCAATGCGGCCACGAAGAGGCGCTGTTCGGATCTGGCGGCGGCGCCCGCATGGCCGAACAATACGGCGTGCAACTGCTCGGCAGCCTGCCCCTGGACATCCGCATCCGCGAACAGGCCGACAGCGGCCGCCCCACGGTGGTGGCGGAGCCCGACAGCGCGATCGCGCGCGCCTACCTGGACATCGCCACCCGGGCGACGCAACAGCTCGCAGCGGCCGGCGCGGGCGCCAAGGCATTCCCGAAAATCACGATCGAGGACACCTGAGAGCATGAGCATCAAGGCGGACAAGTGGATCCGGCGCATGGCGCTCGAGCACGGCATGATCGAGCCGTTCGAGCCGGGCCAGGTGCGCGAGCGCAACGGGCAGCGCATCGTTTCCTACGGCACTTCGAGCTACGGCTACGACGTGCGCTGCGCCAGCGAGTTCAAGATCTTCACCAACATCAATTCCACGATCGTCGACCCGAAGCGTTTCGACGAGAAGAGTTTCGTGGACATGAACTCCGACGTCTGCATCATCCCGCCGAATTCCTTCGCGCTCGCGCGCACCGTGGAGTACTTCCGCGTGCCGCGCAACGTGCTCGTTATTTGCCTCGGAAAAAGCACGTTTGCACGCTGCGGCATCATAGTGAACGTAACGCCCCTGGAACCGGAGTGGGAAGGACACGTCACGCTGGAGTTCTCCAACACCACGCCGCTGCCCGCGAAGATCTACGCGAACGAAGGCGTCGCGCAGATGTTGTTCTTCGAGTCGGACGAGGTGTGCGAGACCTCGTACAAGGATCGCGGCGGCAAGTACCAGGGTCAGCGCGGTGTGACGCTGCCGAAGACCTAGTCAACGCTTCAGCTCGCGGATCTCCATCAGCATTTCGCGCTTGCCCTCGCGCAGGCGCTCGGCGCGCACGGGTATGAATCCCAGTGAAGGCGCATACCACGTGCGCATGGAGCGCTTGGAGCCCTCGCGTTGCGAGCGGTACACCACGGTGTCCAGCTCGCCGATCGCGGTCTTGAGCTTCGCGTCGGGTTCGCGCGTGAAGCGATACAGCTTGATGCGGTCCTTGTCCACGATCGTATAGCTCTCCGGAACCTGGGCACGCGCCAGGTCGCGCATGGTCGCGACCTGCATCGACATCACGTCCTGCACGCCCGGGTTGAGATCGAGCGCGACGGGTTTGTCCTCCGCGGTGCCCGTTACGCGCTTCGTGCTCCAGTCGAAGTCCAGCGAAATGTCGCGGTCGGTGTCCTCGGAGCCGTCGTCGGCGCGATAGCGCACAGGCCGCACACCCGCATCTTCGATGACCAGCCAGGAGGTCTGGGTGATCTCGTCGCTGAAGAAGGCGCGGAACATGCCGCGCGCGTTGGCGCGAGAGGCGTATTCGTACGCCTTCCCGGCGGGATCCTGCGGGTCGGGCTTGAGCTCGACTTCCGTCGTGCCCGCGTACATGCCGCGGAAGTTCACCGAGTAGCTTGCAACGAAGGACTGCGGCGCCGAGTTCGCGGCGAACGTCGTGGCGGACGCGACGCACAGCAGCAGCGCGAACGCCGCGATTCCCCGGCGCGTCATTGCAGGACGACCGGCTGCGCGAGGCGCCGCCCGTCGAGCCAGGCGGCGCCTTCGCGCCACTCGAGCCTGCCGCTCGCCAGCCATTGCAGTGTCATGGGGTAGATCCTGTGTTCCTGGGTCTGAACGCGCGCTGAAAGGCTCTCGACCGTGTCGGCGGGCTGCACCGCCACCCGCGCCTGCACGATCAGCGGACCGCCGTCCAGCTCCTCGGTGACGAAATGCACGCTGCAGCCGTGCTCGCCTTCGCGCGCTTCCAGCACGCGGCGGTGCGTGTGCAATCCCCGGTGCTTGGGCAGCAGGCTCGGGTGAATGTTCAACAGCCGGCCCGCGAACTCGTGCACGAAGCCCGCGCTCAGGATGCGCATGAAGCCGGCGAGCACTACCACGTCCGGCGCGTGCGCACGGACGGCCGCCGCGAGCCTGAGGTCGTAATCCTCGCGGCTCTGCCCCGGCTCGGCAAGGCAGGTCTCGGTGTGGATTCCCAGCTCGCGCGCGGCGATCAGCCCTGCCGCGTCGGCGCGATCGCTGATCACCGCCACCACCTGCGCCTGGATCTCGCCGGCGCGCGCGGCGCGCGCAATGGCGAGCATGTTCGAGCCGCGTCCCGAGATCAGGATCGCGATGCGCAGCGCGCGCGCGGCCGCGCTCATGCCTCGATGACCACTCCGCGAGAGCCGTTGCGCACGGCGCCGATCACGAGTGGCTTCTCGCCCGCCTTGCGCAGGCAGGCGAGCGCTGCGTCCACGTGCGGCTCCGGCACGCAGACGGTCATGCCGATTCCGCAGTTGAAGGTCCGGTACATCTCCGTGTCGTCGAGGTTGCCGGTGGACTTGAGCCAGGCGAAGACGGGATCGACCGGCCACGCGCCGCGCCGGAGCACGACTTCGAGGCCCTCGGGCACGACGCGCGGAATGTTGTCGAGCAGACCCCCGCCCGTGATGTGCGCGAGGCTGTGCACGGGAACGGAAGCGAAGAGGGCGAGCAGCGGTTTCACGTAGATGCGCGTGGGCGCGAGCAGGCGATCGTAGAGCGGCTCGCCCGCGAGCATGGTCCCCTTGCCGGCGTGCGCGTGCGCGATCAGCTTGCGAACGAGCGAATATCCGTTGGAGTGCGGGCCCGAGGAGGGCAGGCCGATGACGATATCGCCCGCGCTGGTGCGCGTGCCGTCGATGATGCGATCCCTGTCCACGATCCCGACGCAGAATCCGGCCAGGTCGTAATCCTCGCCGTGATACATCCCGGGCATTTCGGCGGTCTCGCCGCCGACCAGCGCAGCTCCAGCCTGCACGCAGCCCTCGACGATGCCCTTGATCACACTGGCGGCGACTTCGACGTCGAGGCGGCCGGTGGCGTAGTAGTCCAGAAAGAACAGGGGCTCCGCGCCCTGCACCACCACGTCGTTGGCGCACATCGCCACCAGGTCGATGCCGATCGTGTCGTGCCGGCCGGTCTCGATCGCCAGGCGCAGCTTGGTGCCGACTCCATCGGTGCCGGACACGAGCACCGGCCGCTTGTAACGCTCCAGCGGAATCTCCACCAGCGCTCCGAAGCCGCCGAGGCCGCCGATGACCTCGCTGCGCATGGAGCGTTTCACGAGCGGCTTGATGCGTTCCACGAGCTCGTCGCCCGCGTCGATGTCGACGCCGGCGTCGCGATAGGTGATCGACGTTCGGTGTGTCATGTCAGGGGCGAGGCAAGGGGCCGGCAGCGGCAGCTGTGTTATTTTACACGAATGCCCGCTCGTCCCACGCGTCCTCTCGCCGCTCTGGCCGTTGCCGTGCTGCTCGTGTCACACGCCTGCGGCGTGTTTTTCTCCCCGCGCGCCTTCGGCGCGACGGTCGCGAACATGTACGACGCCACCGTGCCGCTCACGGAGCGATCCGAACGCGGCCAGGCGCTCGCCTTTCAGGACGCGATGCGCCAGGTGCTGGTGCGCGTGACGGGGCGGCGCGACGCCGGCGGCGATCCGGCTCTGGCGCCGATAGTGAACGATGCGCGGCGCTACGTGCAGCAGTTCAGGGTGGTGGGCAACCAGTTCGTGGCGGGGTTCGACGGCGCGCGCGTGGAACGCGCGGTGACCGATGCCGGCCGTCCGCTCTGGGGCCACGAGCGTCCGGCCACGCTGGTACTGCTCGTGAGTGGTGACGGTGCCGGCAGGACTCTGTTGGGTCCCGGATCTCCCGGCGAGTTGGCGCAGGCCGTCGTTCGCGGCGGGCAGCTGCGCGGTGTGCCGCTCGTCTGGCCTGATGCCGCGCGGCCGGTGAACCTCGCGGACGTTACCGGCGGGTCGCCCGAAAGACTCGCCGGCGCGGCCTCACAGTACGGCGCCGATGCCGTGCTGGCGGGCGTTGCCTCGGGAACGGGCGCGAATGCCCAGGTTCGTTGGACGCTCGTGCAGGGAAGCGAATCGACCCAATGGCGCGGCAGCGGGGAAGAGGGCGCGCAGGGCGCGGCGGACTGGTTCGCCCGTGTCTTCACGGCGGAGCCAGGCGCGGTCGCCGGCGCGCTGGTTGCGATCACGGTGAGCGGAGTGGCCGATCTGCGCGCTTATGCAGCGGTCACCGAGTACCTGCAGTCGCTCACGCTGGTGAGCGCGCTGCAGGTCGACGAGGTTGCCGGAGACAACGTCGTGTATCGCGCGCGTGTGCAGGGCGGCACGGAGCGACTGGCGCGCGCAATCGGCCTGGGCGGGCGGCTGGAACCGCTGAGCAACGGTCTCGCGGGTGAAACGGGCGCGCTGCAGTACCGCTACCGACCCTGACGTGCGCCGATGAGCTTGCGGCAGCTTCCCAACGTCATCTGTGTCGCGCGCATCCTGCTGGTGGTGCCGACGGCGTTGTCGTTGTACTACGGCGATTTCCGCATGACGCTCGGGCTGTTCGCGATCGCCGCGTTCTCCGACGGGCTCGACGGTTTTCTCGCCAAGCGCTTCGGATGGCAGACCGAGCTCGGCAAGCTGCTCGACCCGCTCGCGGACAAGTTGCTGCTCGTCACCGTGTTCATCATGCTCACGGTGGTCGGTATCACGCCGCTGTGGCTGACGGTTCTGGTCGTGACTCGCGATGTCGTGATCGGTGCGGGCGCGGGCCTGTATTCGCTGTGGTTCGGACCGCTCGGCGGCCGGCCGACCGCGATCAGCAAGATCAACACGCTGGTGCAACTCCTGTACGTGCTGGGCGCGGTGTCGGAGCAGGCATTCAGCTGGCCTCCCGCGCCGGCAGTGCTGGTTCTCGGCGCGCTGGTGTTCATCACTACGGCCGTCAGCGGCATCGACTACGTCAGCACCTACAGTCGTCGCGCACGCGGCGTGGTGCGCGCGCGGCGCGCAGCCTGAGCCGCACTCATGCAGCAGCTTCCCCTGGGCGTGCGCTGGCGCGACAGCTCCGTGTTCACGACCTTCGTGCACGGCCCCAACACGCTGGTGGTGAGCTCGCTCGAGTCGCAGAGCGCGGCGGCGACATGGCTGTGGGGACCCTCCGCCAGCGGCAAGAGTCATCTGCTGCAGGCTGCGTGCGCGCTCGCGGGCGAGCGCGGCCAGCGGGCCGCCTATTTCCCGATGCGCGAGCGGGCCGGGTGGCCGGACGAGGCGTTCGCCGGCTGCGAGGAGCTCGGGATCGTGTGCATCGACGACGCGGATTCGATCGCCGGCGAGTCGCGCTGGAACCTCGCTCTTTTCAACCTGCACAACGGGCTGCTGGAGCAGGGAGGGCGCCTGGTGCTGTCCGGCGTGCAGCCGCCTGCCGCGATCGCCTGGGCGCTGCCCGATCTTGCTTCGCGCATGGCGGCGAGCCTGGTCCTGCACCTGGCGCCGCTGGCCGAGGCCGATCAGATCGAAGTGTTGCGTTTGCGTGCGAAACGGCGCGGCCTGGAGCTGCCGGTGGAAGTCGCGCAGTACCTGCTCAGGCGCGTGCCGCGCGACCTGCGTTCCTTGTGCGCGCTGCTCGACACGCTCGACGCCGCCTCGCTCGCGAAACAACGCCGCCTGACGGTGCCGTTCATCCGGCAGATCCTGGGGTCCGGCTGACCCGCAGATACGCCACGAGCGCGACGAACAACGCAAAAGCGACCAGCAGCATCAGGGTCGCTATCCCCCTCTGCGCGGCGTTGGCGACGATCTCGGTGAGCGCGAGCGCGACGTAGCCCGTCACGAGCAGCGTGCTCCACGCGTACGTGTAGCGCTTGCCGTTCACGATGCCCGGCAACGCCGGCAACAGCGGCACGAGCCACAGGAGCGCGAGCAGCGAGCCACTGGCGAGACTGTCCCGTTGCCAGAGCATCACGAGTACCGCGAGCGCAGCGACCAGGAGCAGCACGATGGCGCGCACGCGCGCGGGCAGACTCACTTCAGGCGCACCGCGAGATCGGCCACGCGCCGGCCGAGCAACTGTGCGAGCGTCTTCTCCTCCTCGCTCAGCCGCACCGCCGGTTCGTCGCCGGAGACGTGGCTCGCGCCGTAGGGACTGCCGCCGCCGCGCGTGCGATTGAGTGCCGCCTCGGTGTAGGGCAGGCCGACCAGGTACATGCCGTGATGCAGGAGCGGGAACATCATCGACACGAGCGTCGTTTCCTGGCCGCCGTGCA
>DASTQG010000095.1:0-3251 GCA_035761885.1 Steroidobacteraceae bacterium
AGCGTGCCGTAGGTGAGCGCCGACAGCGGCGGCATGCCGGGGGCGGCGAGGAACATGCCGACCACCGCCGTGAACACGATCAGCGCGACCACCTTGGGCTTGGTGAGCTCCCAGTAATCGTGGATGCGCGACCGTGGCGGCGCGGTGTCGATCGCGGGCGTCGATTCGGCGGGTGTCGTGGGCGTGGTCATGTCGAAATACTCGTTGCGCCGCTCAGGTGCGCTTCTCGCCGCGCAGCCACGTGGCGGGCAGCGGCCACAGATGTCTCAGCAGCGTGATCACCGTGATCAGGAGCAGCGCGGCGCCGGCATTGTGCGCCGTCGCGACCGCCAGCGGAAAGCCCTGCGCGACAGTGGTCACACCGATCAGGATCTGCAGGGCCAGCGCCCCCGCGACCGCGATTCCCGCGCTTCGCAAGACGGGGCTGCGCGCACGCGCGATGGTCATGAATGCTGCGATGCCGAGCACCAGCGCCGCGACCAGCGCGCCGAGACGATGGGTGAAGTGGATCGCGACGCGCGCCGCCGGGTCGAGCACGCCGCCCTCGTAGTCGATGCCCAGGCCGCGCCACAGCACGAAGGCCTCCGAGAAATCCATCTTCGGCGGCCACCACTCGCCCTGGCAAGTGGGGACGTCGGGGCAGGCGATCGCCGCGTAGTTGCTGCTGGTCCAGCCGCCGAGCGCGATCTGCACCGCCAGCGCGATCAGCCCGACGACAGCGAGCCGCCGCAACGGCAGCTCGCTCGGGTGCAGGTCGCGATAGCGCGGCTTCACGCACAGCCACCAGAGCAGCGCGAGCGTGACGAGCCCGAAGATCAGGTGCGTGGTGACGATGAGCGGCTTGAGCTTCCAGGTGACCGTCAGCGCGCCGAACATGCCCTGCACGATGACGAACGCGAGCAGGAACACCGGCGCGAACACCGGTTGCGCGCTGTCGCGGCGATTCACGATCGCGATCGCGGCCATCAGCACGATCAGGAATCCGAGCGTCGTCGCGGCGTAGCGATGGATCATCTCGCGCAACGCCTTGCCGTACTCGAACGGACGGTCCGGATACGCCGCGTTGATCGCCTCGACGTTGCCGGCTGCCCCGCCCGGTGTGATGTGTCCGTAACACGTCGGCCAGTCCGGGCAGCCCAGGCCGGAGGCGGTGAGGCGCACCCATGCGCCGAGCACGACGACGACCGCGCACAGCGCGAACGCTGTCCACGCGAGGCGGCGAAACCAGGTGAGATACGCAGCGGGCGTCATCGCATCAGCCGATGTGCGAGAGCTTCAGCAGGCGCTTCATGTCTTCGATCATGCCCTTGGGCGGCACGTCGGGCGCGTAGCTCATCATGAGATTGCCGAGCGGATCGACGACATAGATACGGCCGCGGCCGAGGGCGGAGTCCGGCTGCGGAAAAGCGCCGAGCAACTCGCGACCCTGGCTCGAATCGAGACTCGCGGCGACGAGACCGGCCTGCTCCGTGCCGAACCACGGCTCTTCGCAGCACGTGCCCTGGTAGAGGAACACCCGCTGCACGCGATCCATCTTTTCGGCGAGCGCAAGTCGGACCTGTCGCGTGTGGTACAGCGCCTGGCGGCAGCGCTCGTCGCATGCGCCCTCGCCGACGTAGAGCAGCGACCACTTGTCGCGCAGGAACTGCTCGCCGGTCGCCGAACCGTCGGGCGTCGCGAGCGAGACGGGCGGCAGCGCGCGCGCCGGCTCGATCAGCTCCCCGCGATTCACCTGGCCGCCGGGGCGGTAGCCCGCGCCGTAGTAGAGCCAGAACGAGATGCCGACAGGCACCAGGAAGATCGCAGCGATGCCGAGCAGGAGGCGGCGGGACTTCTTTGTCTGGGGAGAAACTTCGGTCATCGGCGGCGCAACCCCGCGAAGCAGTACAGAACCAGGAGTGTGGCGGCGAGCGTGAACCACGTAACCGCGTAGCCGAAATGCCGCTCCGGCGGAAACGTAGAAGGCTTCCACTCGCGCACGAAGCCGTCCGGCTGGTCCGGATCCAGCTGCAGCACGCGCGGATGCAGCGGGCGGCCGAGCGCGGCTTCGAGCTGCGCCAGGGTCGGATAGCTCATCACGCGCGGCCATGGCGCGTCGGATGCAATGGGTGGCGCCTCGAGCGCGATGCCCGCGGAGGGCAGATCGTTCAGCCTGCCGGCGACGCTGCGCTCGTTGGTCGCCACGGCGATATCGGGCAGCTCCTCGCGCGTCGGCGGCGCCGGCAGCCACCCGCGATTCACTAGTACCGTGCGTCCCGCATCGATCACGAGCGGCGTGAGCACCTGGTATCCCACGCGGCCCTGGTGCGTGAGGTTGTCGAGCAGGAACTGATGCGCCGTGTCGTAGGTTCCAATGGTCGCGACGCGCTGGAACAGGGGGGCCTGATCCGCGGGCAGGAGCGAGAGATCGCGAATCGCCGCGCCGCCCGCCTCGAACTGCGCGAACAGCGCTTCCTTCTCGTGCATGCGCGCAAGCTGCCAGCGGCCGAGCCCCAGCAGCACGATCAGCAGCACCAGCGTGACCGCTGTCGCCAGCGCGCCGGGCGCAAAGACGCGATTGCCGAAACGCAGGATCATGTCGTCGCTCGATGCATTAACCTATGGGTTGCCGGACCGATCCGCAGCCGAAGGAAGCCGCCGTGCCGCTCGTCAAACTGCTCGTCATCGCGATGCTCATCGCCATCGTCTTCAGCCTCGGCTCGGCGCTCTGGCAACTGGCGCGCGGCACAGGCGACTCGAGCAAGATGCTCAAGGCACTCACCTGGCGAATCGCACTCTCCGTCATCCTCTTCGCCCTGCTCTTCGTCGCCTACTACACCGGCCTCTTGACGCCGCTCGGCGCACGTTAGTCGGGCTCGCCGCTGGCTGAACCGACGCTCGCGATCGCGTAACCCGTTCCTCGCTACTGGCACGCCTGCGGGCAGGAGCCGCCATCCCTTTTCGGGGGCGTGCGCGCCAGGGATGGCGCGCTGCGAGCCTCCAGGGATGGATTCACGGCGTCCCCGAAAAGGGGTGGGCAGGTCCTGCCTGGAGGCGTTCCTCTCTGGAGAGATGACCTGTTTGCGATCGGGAGACGCGAGATCAGCGTGCGCCGAGCGGCGTCAAGAGGCCGGTGTAGTAGGCGACGAAGAGTAGGGCGAAGAGGATGACCGAGAGCGCGATGCGCCAGGTGAGCGCTTTGAGCATCTTTGAGGAATCGCCAGTACCGCGCGCGAGTTGCCAGAGCGCCGAGCCGAGGCTGAAGACGATGG
>DASTQG010000096.1:0-4330 GCA_035761885.1 Steroidobacteraceae bacterium
CCGTGGCAGCTCTCGATCGCCCGCACGGGCGCCGGATCGCTGAGGGAGAAAAGGGGACATTCACATTTACTGCGGCGGCAGTAAGTAAGGCATCAGTCGCCCCACGCGGCGTGAAGAGGGTTTGGCACGGGAAAAAGGGGACGCGGAAGAAAAGGGGACTGTCCCCTTTTCCGCCTTTCTTCCGTGCCGAACCTCTTCGTTCGGCGCCATCCGCACGCCGCCCACCTTCGGGCTCTGGCACTAACTCAACGAAGCGCGTGCCCGTCGCATGCGGCTGCGGGAGAGCGGGCGGGGACGGGGTGCTGTCGGGCGACGGGGCTGGGGCGTGTGGCGTGGCAGTGGTCCACGTCCAGGGCAGTCTTCACGTAGGCACGCTGCCCTCGACAGGAGCACTCGAGCGAACGATGACCATCGTTCGCGACGCGGCACCTGAGGTGACGCTCGTTCTCAGGTGAGCAGACGTCCTGGCACCGTTTTCGATCTCACGCTGCCGTACTCGAAGTCAAACGCCCCTCGCCCGACCACCCCGGCCTCGCCCGATCGAGCGCCAGGCGCGAGCAGACAGGCTGCGCGCGAGTGTCAGTAGCCTTCGGTCGAGTCGGAGACCTTTACCTCGTCGATGAGCGTGCGCATGCGCGTCTTGCCGTCGCGAATCCACTGCCACACGCGGTGACGGTTCTTGCCGTCGTCGCTCACCTGGATCATCTCGTACAGGTACGTGTCGGGTTCGTTCTTGCGCTTCCAGTAGAGCATCATCGTGCGGTTGAACTCGTCCAGCGGCACCTCGGCCGCCCAGCCCTTGATCAGCTCGTTGTCGAACCAGATGCGGCCGTCCTTGAACGTCGCGGGAAAGTCGCGCGTCTCGGTCTTGCCGTTGTCCCAGGTGTAGAAGTTCGTCTGGTGATACGGGTACGGGCCGCTCTTCGGGAAGCGGCAGACGAGCCGCGAGCGATGCTCGTCGATCTTGTTGCCCTCGCCGTCGTAGTAGCGATAGAAGCCGTCCCAGATGCCTTCGCCGCGCGCCAGCAGCGGCATGTCTTTGCGGATGTCGCTCATGTGAATAGCCCGTTTTCCCGGTGAGATTCGAGGATAGCACCGCCGCAAGTGCACGGACGTCCGCAGCGCGGGCGGCGCGTGCAGTAGACTTACGCGCCTCGTTTTCCTGCGTTGCGTGGTCTGCATGGGTCCGCTGTCCGGTGTGAAGATTCTCGACCTGAGCCGCGTGCTCGCGGGTCCCTGGGCGACGCAGGCGCTCGCCGACATGGGCGCGGACGTCCTCAAGATCGAGCGGCCCGACGGTGGCGACGACACGCGCTCCTGGGGTCCGCCGTATCTCAAGGATGCGCAGGGCCGGGACACGAGCGAGTCGGCCTACTACCTCAGCGCCAATCGCGGCAAGCGCTCGATCGCGATCGATCTGGCGCAGCCGCAGGGCCAGCAACTCGTTCGCGAGCTGGCACTGCAGTCGGACGTTCTGATCGAGAACTTCAAGGTCGGCGGCCTGGCGAAGTACGGGCTCGCCTGGCAGGACCTCGCGCCCCTCAATCCGCGCCTCATCTACTGTTCCATATCCGCTTTCGGGCAGAGCGGGCCGCTCGCGCAGGGCGCGGGCTACGACGCGATGATCCAGGGCCTCGGCGGCCTGATGAGCATCACCGGTATGCCGGACGGTGAGCCGGGCGGTGGACCGCAAAAGGTCGGCGTCGCGGTGGTCGACCTGATGGCGGGCATGTACGCGGTGTCGGCCATTACTGCGGCGCTCTACGAGCGCGAGAAATCCGGGCACGGCCAGTACATCGATGTCGCGCTGCTCGACACGCTCGTCGCGTGGCTCGCCAACCAGAGCATGAATTTCCTGGTGTCCGGCGAGCCGCCGGTGCGGCAGGGAACCGCGCATCCGAACATCGTTCCCTACCAGGCCTTTCGCACGGCCGACGGGCATCTGATGCTCGCCGTCGGCAACGATCGGCAGTTCGCGAGTTTCTGCGCGGTGGCCGGCGAGCCCGCGCTTGCGCAGGATGCCCGCTTCGCCACCAACGCGGCGCGCGTCGCGAATCGCGCCGTGCTGGTGCCCAGGGTCGCGCAGCTCGTGAGCTCACGGGGCACCGCGCAATGGCTCGAAGCGCTGCGTGCGGCGCACGTTCCCTGCGGCCCCATCAACGATCTGAAGCAGGTGTTCGACGAGCCGCAGGTCCAGCATCGCGGCCTGAAGATCTCCCTGCCGCACCCGCTCGCAGGCGAGGTTCCCGGCGTGCGCAATCCCATCCGTTTCTCGCGAACCGCGATCGAGCACGAACGCGCGCCGCCGCTGCTCGGAGAGCACACCGACAGCGTGCTCGCCGAGCGCCTGGGTCTCGAGCCGGGCGAGGTGCAGCGGCTGCGCGAACGCGGTATCGTCCGCTGACATTTCTGTCCTTGCAGGTCGGGGATTTTCGATGCAGAACAAGTTCGGCGCGAGCGACGGGCTCGCGACGGTGCGCTATGAGATCCGGGGCCGCCTCGCGCGGCGCGCGCACGAGATGGAGCGGCTCGGCTACGAGATCATCTCGCTGAACATCGGCAACCCGGGCGCGTTCGGCTTTCGCACGCCGGAGACCATGCGCCTGGCGATGATCGAAAACCTGCGGGCGGCGGAAGCCTACTGTCACCAGAAGGGCATCTTTCCGGCACGCGAAGCCGTGGTGATGCAACAGCAGGCTCGCGGCGTGAAAGGCGTCAGCGCCGAGGAAGTCTTCATCGGCAACGGCGTGAGCGAGCTGATCGATCTCACGCTGCGTGCGCTGCTCAATCCGGGCGACGAAGTCCTGGTGCCGAGCCCTGATTACCCGCTGTGGACTGCGGCCGTGAACCTCAACCGCGGCAAGGCGGTGCACTATCCGTGCGCGCCTGCCGACGGCTTCGTGCCCGATCCGGCGCAGATCGAGAAGCTCATCACGCGCCGCACGCGCGCGCTGGTGGTGATCAATCCGAACAACCCCACCGGTGCGGTCTATCCGCGCGCGGTGCTCGAACAGATCGCGCGCATCGCCGAGCGGCATCGCCTGGTGGTGTTCAGCGACGAGATCTACGACCAGATTCTTTACGACGGCACCGAGTTCGTGCCGATGGCAACCCTGGTACACGGCACCCTGTGCGCCACGATGAGCGGCCTTTCCAAGGTCTATCGTGCCTGCGGCTACCGGGTCGGATGGGTCGCCTACTCGGGCGATCTGGAGCATGCGGCGGAATACCTCGCCGGCCTCGAGCTGCTCGCATCCCTGCGCCTGTGCAGCAACGTGCCGGCGCAATGGGCGGTGCAGACTGCGCTCGGTGGTTATCAGAGCATCAAGGAACTCACCGCGCCCGGCGGCCGGCTGTACGAGTCCCGGCGGGCGATGGTCGATGCGGTCGCTCGCAGCAAGTACCTCAGGCTCGCGACGCCGGGCGGCGCGATGTACGGCTTCATCGAGGTGCGTTCCGATGCGCTGCCGAATTTCGACGATCAGGCCTTCGCGATGGATCTGCTCGAGCAGAAGCACGTGCTGGTCGCGCCGGGGGTGAGTTTCAACGTTCCTTACCGCAATCACTTCCGCATCACCAACCTTCCGGACGCCGCGGTGATCGCACAGGTGTTCGAGCGCATCGAGCAACTCCTGGACGCGTATGCCGCGCAAGGGCCGCAGCAAGCGGCGCCGCAGCTCAAGATCGTCTAGGTGCTGTCGAGGAAAGTCACATAACGCATTGATTTACGTGGATCGACTCTCGGAGCTGATGCGCGCCACGCTGGAGCGAGGCGGCTGCGTCGTGACCGCCGATCCCCACCAGGCATACCAGCTCCGCCTCGCCTGGGCCGAACACCAGCAGCGCCAGCACCGCACCGGCTGGGCGAGCGCCGACATCCTCTCCCTCGATGCCGCTATTACGCGTGCGTGGCAGCGCGCACTCATCGACGATGCCGCGCCTCGACCGATTCTGCTGAGCGCCGCTCAGGAACGCACGCTGTGGGAGCAGGTGGTCCGCAGCCGGCGTACGGAAGAGTTCCTGCAGCCCCATGGAACCGCGCGCGCAGCTCAACGCTCGTGGCGACGGCTGCACGCGTGGAATCTGGACGTGCGACGGGCCGGCGCAGGGTCGTCGGAGGAGTCGCGCAGTTTTCTGCAATGGGCGCGCGCGTTCGAGCAACGCTGCGAGATGCTCGGTGTGATCGATGCGGCACGCGCCCTGGCGCTTGCGCCGCTTCCGACGGAGCATTCGCGGCCGTGGCTCCTGGCCGGGTTCGACATCGTTCCTCCGGCCGTCGAAGCGTTGTGGCAGCGATGGCGCGAGGCGGGCATCGAAGTGGCGATCGATG
>DASTQG010000097.1:0-4393 GCA_035761885.1 Steroidobacteraceae bacterium
ATGGAACCAGGTCGCCCCGTGCGGTAGCCGCTGCTCGAGCCGGCGCAGCGTGCCTCGTAGCGGCGCCAGCCCTCCGAGGCCGCGCAGGCTACAGGCGCGAACGGACGAGTCGTTCGAACAGATCTTCGATGTGTGCCTTCAATGCAGCGCTCGATGCGACGTAGTCCGTGCTTGCCGGCGGCACATCATTCCATTGCTCGACCTTCGATGCATCAGCGGAAGGCAGTGCGGTGCCTATCGTGACTACCCGCGCGGAAGCGGCCATTTCCGCTTCGCTCACGGCGGTCGGTTGAAAGCCGCTGACGTCGAAGCCTTCTGCGCGCAGTGCATCAGCGATGGGGCGGGGCACCGGCGTCGCATCGGGCGCTGAGCCGCGCGAGACGCCCCGGAAGGGGAGGCCGCGCTGTTTCGCGAACTCGTTGAAGTAGGAGGCCGCCATCAGGCTTTTCACGTTTCCGTGTTCGCAGACGAACACCACCAGCGCGGGTGGTTGCTCGGGCGAACCTGGGGGTTCAGCCGCGGCGCGTGTGCAGGCAAGAGCGACGAGTGATACCCAGATTGCCCTGGCGGTGCGATGCATGCGAGCGACTTTGCGCCTTGACCCAAGGGCAAGGTCAAGGAGAGCGTGGGCCTCGCGGTGGAATCGAAAACGCTCACGAGCTCATCGGCGTGCAACTCGCACCGTGAAACGGCTGCCGCCGGCTTCGAGGGCGGTGTAGGCGACATCGCCCGCGTGCGCACGCGCGATCTGGCGCACGATGGCGAGCCCCAGGCCGAAGCCGCGCTCCGTGCCGCCTGCGCCGGCGGCACGATAGAACGGCTCGAAGATCCGCTCGCGCTCGCTTTGCGCGACGCCGGGGCCGCGATCCTCGATGATGATCTCCGCCATGCCGCCGGCACCGGCGCCGACGTGCACGCGCGTCGCGCCACCGCCGTGGCGGCCGGCGTTCTCGAGGAGGTTTCGGATCATCCGCCGCAGCAGCGACGGATCGCCGCGGACGGTGACGGGCTCGCCTTCAACGGTACGATCGAAGTGCGCGGCTTCCTCCGCCGCGAGGGCGAGAAGGTCGACGTCCTCCGTGCGTTCCAGCGCGCCGAGCGCATTGAGGCGGCTGGCAAGCAGTGTTTCCTCGATCAGCGCATTCAGCTCCGCGATGCTGCGCCCCAGTTCGGCCAGTGTTGCCGTATCGGGTCCGCTGGCGAGCCGCTCGATGCCAAGGCGAATGCGCGCGAGCGGCGTGCGCAGCTCGTGCGAGCAGTTGGCGAGCAGCATCTTGTGCGCCCTGACCAGTTCCTCGATGCGCTCCGCGGACTGGTTGAAGCTGCGCGCGAGAGCGGCAACTTCGTCGCGTCCCTCGACGGCGACGCGTGTCGCGAGGTCTCCTTGTCCGAGCTGTTCGACCCCGCGTTGCAAGCGCGCGAGTCTGCGGGTGAGTCGGCGGGCGATCGGGTACGCGCCGAGGACGAAGGCGAGGACGATCGCCACCGGGACGATCAAGACGTGCGGGCCGCCGCGCGTTTCCGCGTACGGATGCTGCACGGCCAGGCGGCGGCCGTCGTGGAGCGGAAGAACCCAAACCGGCCCGCGATTGCCGAGCCTCCACCCGCTGCGCTCCAGGCGTCGCTGCGAGAGGCGTGGCCCGCCCTCGGTGGCGGCGATCAGGCTACCGTCCCGATCGTAGAGCGCGAGGTTCAGGCGCAGGCGCGTGCGCAGATCGTCGAGCGCCGCCTGCTGTCGGTCGGCGGGCTCGGATGCTGGAGCAAGGAGGACTGCGGCCAGCTGCGCGGCCGCGTCCGTGCCCCAGCGTTCGTTGAACCGCTCGCCGGGCAGCGACCATAGCAGGCCGGCCGCGAGCACGAACACGACGAGCGCCGCCAGGATCGCGAGATAGAACTGTATGTGCAGTCTGCGCATCGTGGCGTGGAGCGCCGCGCTTCAGCGGCTGGGATCCTGCTCCTTCGCGAACACGTATCCCGCGCCGCGCACGGTGAGAATGCGCCGCGGCTTCTTCGGGTCGTCCTCGATCGCGGCGCGAATGCGCGAAATCTGCACGTCGATGGAGCGATCGAACTCCTCCAGCGCGCTGCCCTTCGTCAGATCCATGAGCGCTTCGCGGGAGAGCACGCGACCGGCGCGTTCCGCCAGAGCCAGCAGCAACGTGTACTGATGCGCGGTGAGCGGCTTCTCCTGGCCGTCCACGCGCACCTGGCGCGCGCCGCGATCGATGTCGAGGCGTCCGAAATGCAGGACTTCCGCCGGGTCCAGCGAGCGCTGCCTCCTCAGGATCGCCCGCAGGCGAGCGAGCAGCTCGCGCGGCTCGAACGGCTTGGGCAGGTAGTCGTCGGCGCCGAGCTCCAGGCCGACCACGCGATCGAGCGGATCGCCGCGCGCAGTGAGCATGAGCAGCGGAATCGCGGACTGCGCGCGAATGCGCTTGCACAGGTCGAGGCCGTCCGTGTCCGGGAGCATCAGATCGAGGATCACCGCGTCGAAGCCCTCGTGCCGAAGCTGCCTTTGCGCCTCGGCCCCGGTGCCTGCGATCGTGGCGCGAAAGCCCGCCTCACCCAGATAGTCGGCGACCATCGAGGCGAGGCGGGAATCGTCTTCGACCAGCAGTACGCGGGAGGTCATTGGGCGGTCATCGTGCCCTCAGTCGTGGTCATGATGCCACCGATTGCGCTCCTCCAGGCGCTGCGAGAGTGCGGCGCGCTGCTGCGTCGTGAGGATCTCGGCGGCGTCGGCCATGCCCTGGGCGAGCCGCTTCGTTGCCTGGTCGGCGAGGCTCACTCCCTCGGCCCGCACGGCTTCCAGGCGCGCACGGTCGACCGTCTCGGCGGTCAATACGTCGTGCAACTGTTGATGCAGGCCCGCGTGTGCTTCCATGAGCGCGTGTACGTCGATTGCGGTCGCCTGCAGGATCGACGTCACCTGCTCGCGCTGCTCATCGGTCGCGTCGGTGTCGCGCAATGCGTACTTCACACCCAGCTCGACGCGATCGGCCATGTGCTCGGCGCTCATGTGACCGTGCCAGCCGCCGCCCATGGCGTACACAATGGCCCCGCCGCCGCCGACGACCAACACCAGCGCACCGACGACGGCCAGGGCGATTACCCCGCCGCGGAGCCAGCGGCGCGGCGTTTCCGGCGTACCCTCCGGGGAGGAAGGGGATTTGCTTTCCTGTTCGCTCATGTGTGCGAGTCTCCGTGAGTAGTGATTCGACGCTCGCCACTCTCACGGAAGTGCGTTTCGGAACGATCAGGCGTTTGTAAAGTTACGTTAAGCGCGGCGCGACCGAGCGGCCCGCCGTTCGATCCTGCCGAAAGTACCGTCGTTCCGCCCTGACCGTGGATGGTGAGCGACCGAGCAGGCGGCCGAAGACCCGGTGCATGTGGCTCTGATCGCAAAAGCCGGCCTCGACGGCGATGGATGCGCTCGGCAGATCGCTTTCCCGCAGCATCCGCGCCGCCCGTTCGATGCGAAAGCGAGCGGCAGCCTGCAGTACGCCTTCGCCCGTCGCGCGGCGGTAGGCCGTTCCGAGCCACGAAGGGTGGCGTCCCACTTCACTCGCGAGATCGTCGACCTTCAGACTCGCGTCCTCGCTGAGGCGCCGGGTGATGGTATCGACCCAATTCGGAGAAGCACGGTCGGGCTCGCGACTTGCAAGCTCCACGAACCGCTGCACGGCCGCGCGCAGGCGCGCCTCATCGTTTTCTCCGGAACAGATCTTCACCAGCGCGCGCGCCGCCGCGCCCGCGCGGCCGCCCACCCAGCGTGAAACGGGAACGTCGGGCAGCCGTTCGCGGCCGAGCCAGTGGGGATCGAACTCGATCTCGATCTGCTCGAACCCCATCCCCGCGACCGTGTTCTGATGCGCGGCACGGGCGTGATAGAGAATGGCCGAGGGCGCGGCGATGAAGGCCTCGCCGATCTCGGTCTGGTTCGAGTAGGCACCGATGACGAACAGCGACAGGACGGGCCATTCGTGTGCGTGCTCCGGCACGAGGGAGGCGCTGCGGTCGATCACTCTCGTGAGGGTCGCTCCAGTGAACTCTCGTAATGTCTCCATGGGCCGGATACTAGCCGAGCGAGCACCTTGAAAGCGTCCAATACCCCGGCCGGCTAAAGCGCTACGGTGGGGCTCAAGAGGGGTAACAGCCGATCGTGAAAAGTCTTGCTCTCGCCGCGCTGTCCGTGCTCATGATCGCGACGACGATCGTGCGCGCGGCGGAAGCGGATAACTGCCACGTCGGCAGCTATCGACTGAAGGATGGCAGCCTCGTCGACGTTGCGCCGGCCGGCGACGCCCTGCGCTGGCGCCGCTTCGATGGAAGCACGGGCGCTCTGCGCCGCGATGAGAATGGGAAGTGGCGCAGCACGTACGGCTGGACCGGT
>DASTQG010000098.1:0-4482 GCA_035761885.1 Steroidobacteraceae bacterium
GGGCGCCCGCGGAAAGAACTGCGTGGTACCGAGGTTGCGGCCGCCGCGCACGAACATCACGGCGATGCAGTGCTCGCCGGCTTCGCTCGCGAGCGCGACCACATCCAGGTCGCGCGTGGTGGCGGCGTTCACGATCTGCTGCGCCTGGACCTTCTTCAGTGCCGCGAGCTGATCGCGCAGCCGCGCGGCGTTCTCGAAGTCGAGCCGCGCCGCCGCTGCTTCCATCTGCCGCCCCAGCTCCTCGTTGACTTCCTCGCTGCGTCCCTCGAGCACCTTCACCGCCGACTCGACGTCGCGCGCGTAGTCCTCGCGCGCAATCAGGCCGACACACGGCGCGGAGCAGCGCTCGATCTGATGCTGCAGGCACGGGCGGCTGCGGTTCTCGAAGAACGTGTCCTCGCAGTTGCGCAGCTTGAAGAGCTTCTGCAGCTGCTGGAGCGTTTCGCGCACCGCTCCCGCGTTCGGATACGGTCCGAAGAAGCGCCCCGGCTTGTTGTGAGGCCCGCGATAGAACGTGAGGCGCGGCCACTCGGCCTCGGTCGTCACCCACACGCACGGGAAGCTCTTGTCGTCGCGCAGCATCACGTTGTAGCGCGGCTTGTGCTGCTTGATGAGGTTGTACTCGAGCAGCAGGGCCTCGGTGTCGGAGTTGGTGAGCGTGACCTCGATGCCGGCCACCTGCGACACCATGGCCTGCACCTTGGGCGCGACGTTGCTGGCGTGGAAGTAGTTGCCGACGCGGCTCTTGAGGTTGCGCGCCTTGCCGACGTAGACGATGTCGCCGTCGCGATCGAGCATGCGATACACGCCGGGGCGCCCCGGGAGCGTCTTCACGAACTCCCGCGCATCGAAGGTCCTGGCGCTGTCGGTTTTGGCGCTGTCGGTCATGTGGGATCGTCGCGGCTCATCTGGATTGCGCACTCACGAGCTCGAGCGCTCGCTCGAACACGGCCTGCAGCTGCGGTTGTGTGATGCGGCCGGTGTTCAAGTTGTAGCGGCTGCAGTGATATGAGTCCAGCAGGCGGCGATTTCCAGGCAGTTCGTGCTCCGCAGCGTGCGCGAAGCGGCAGGTACTGGGCCGCAGACCCAGAGCACGCAGTACGGCGGCGTGCGCGATTGCGCCCAGCGCGAGCACCACTCCCCCGCCCGGCACCCGCTCGAGGTCGAAACGCAGGTACGAATTGCAGTTGCGGATTTCCTCGGGCAGCGGCTTGTTCTCCGGCGGCCAGCAACGCACCGCGTTGGTGATCGCGCAGCCCTGCAACCGCAGGCCGTCGTCGACCGACACGGACTCGGGCGCGTTGGAAAGGCCGAGGGCGTGCAGCGTGTAGTACAGCGGGACCCCGGCACCGTCGCCCGTGAACGGCCGGCCAGTGCGGTTCGCGCCGTTGCGGCCGGGAGCGAGCCCTACGACGAGAAGTTTGGGGCGTGCGATTCCGAAAGCCGGCACCGGGAGCGCGTAGTAGCCGCTCTCCTCGCGACGCACCTCGGCGAGCGCGGCTGCCAGTCGCGGGCAGCGCGTGCAGCCCGGATCAAAAGGCTCTGATGCGCGGGCGGTGTCGCGCCTAGCCATCCATGTGCCGGATGATCGCCTCGCCGAACCCTGACGTGCCCAGGAGCTTTGCGCCCGGGATCAGGCGCTGGATGTCTTCCTCGACGTTCTTGCGGCCGGCGAGCTCGCGCTTGGGCGCGCGGATCGCTTCGCGCAGGCGCGCGAGGTCGTAAGTGAGCTCCTTGTTCGCGATCGTGCGCGCAACGCCGTGCAGGATGAGGTCCGCGGCCTCGGTCCAGCCCATGTAGCGCAGCATCATCTCCGCGGAGAGAATCAGCGAACCCGGATTCACGCGGTCCTTGCCCGCGAAGCCGGGCGCCGTGCCGTGCGTGGCCTCGAACACCGCCAGACCGTCGCCGATGTTGCCGCCCGGCGCGATGCCGATGCCGCCCACCTGCGCCGCGAGCGCATCCGAGATGTAGTCGCCGTTCAGGTTGAGCGTGGCGATGACGTCGTACTCTTCCGGGCGCAGCAGTGCCTGCTGCAGGAAATTGTCCGCGATCACGTCCTTGATCACGATCTCCTTGCCGGTGAGCGGATTGTCGAAGCGCAGCCACGGGCCCGCGCCGATCTCCTTGGCGCCGAACTCGTCCTTCGCGAGCTGGTAACCCCAGTTGCGGAACGCACCCTCCGTGTACTTCATGATGTTGCCCTTGTGCACCAGGGTCACCGACACGCGATCGTGATCGACGGCGTACTGGATCGCCTTGCGGATCAGGCGCTGCGAGCCTTCCTTGGAGACCGGCTTGATGCCGATGCCGGAGCTCGACGGGAAACGGATCGCGTTCACGTTCAGCTCGCGCTGCAGCCACGCGATCAGCCGCTGCACTTCGGATGAGCCCGCGGGCCACTCGATGCCGGCGTAGATGTCCTCGGTGTTCTCCCGGAACACCACCATCTCCACCTGGCTCGAGTCCGCCATCGGCGTCGCCACGCCGGAGAAATGGCGAATCGGACGCACGCAGGCGTAGAGGTCGAGTTGCTGGCGGATCGCGACGTTGAGGGAGCGGATGCCCCCGCCCACCGGCGTGCCGAGCGGGCCCTTGATCGACACGACGAAGTCGCGCATCGCGGCGAGCGTTTCGTCGGGGAACCAGACCCCGGGGCCGTAGACCTTGCCCGCCTTCTCGCCGGCGTAGATCTCCATCCAGGCGATGCGCCGCTTCTCGCCGTATGCCTTCCTGACCGCGGCATTCACGACGTTGCGCATCACCGGCGTCACGTCGATGCCGATGCCGTCGCCCTCGACGAAGGCGATGATCGGCCGGTCGGGCACGTTGAGTGAGAAATCCTTGTTGAGCGTGATGCGCTCGCCGTCGGCGGGCACCACGATGTGGTCGTATTTCATGGGCAATATGTTACCGGAACTCGTGCCGCTGGCATGACCCGCGCCGGCGAAGCCTGGCAACACCGGTACCGATATACTCCCGGCTGTCATCCAACTCGAGGGGGGTGCGATGCAAGACACTTACATGGGCCGTCCGGTCGAGGAGCTCGGCGTCGAGGCGCGGTCCACCTTCATGACCAGGGTCTACAAGCACCTGGCCGCCGCCCTGGTCGGCTTCACGCTGCTGGAGATGTACTACTTCGAGTCCGGCATCGCCGCCCGGATCACGGCGTTCGTCGCCAACACGAGCTGGCTCCTGATCCTCGGCGCCTTCATGGTCGTCGGGTGGCTGGCCAGCCGCACCGCGCACACGGCGACGTCGGTGCGCGTGCAGTACCTGGCGCTCGCGGGCTTCGTCGTCGCGGAGTCGCTGATCTTCGCGCCCCTCCTCTACCTCGCCGACCAGATGGCGGCGGGCGTGATCCAGAGCGCAGCGGCGGTGACCCTGCTCGGCGCCGGCGGACTCACGGTCGTCGTGCTGATGACACGGCGCGACTTCTCGTTTCTGCGCGGCATCCTGATGTGGGGCGGCATCCTCGCGCTGATCGCCATCGTCGCAGCCGTGCTCTTCGGCTTCGAGCTAGGCACCTGGTTCTCGGTCGCGATGATCGGCTTCGCCGGCGCCGCGGTGCTCTACGACACCTCGAACGTGCTGCACCACTACCCCGAGGACCGCTACGTGGCGGCATCGCTCGAGCTGTTCGCGTCGATCGCGCTGATGTTCTGGTACGTGCTGCGGCTGTTCATGAGCCGCGACTGAGACCGCGCCAGGGGCCTGGCGGCGCAGCACGAGCGCACGAGCGCCGTGCTGCGTCTCAGGCCTTGACGTTCTGCTTCAGCGCTCGTCGCGCGCTCTCGAACTGCGCTTCCTCCGTCGAGCCGGTGAGCGCGGTCGTCGAGGACTGCCCCGCCATCACCGTCTGCGTCACATCGTCGAAGTACCCGGCGCCCACCTCGCGCTGATGCTTGGTCGCCGTGTAGCCGTTCTTCTCCGCGGCAAACTCGGCCTGCTGGAGCGCCACGTACGCGCTCATCTGGCTCTCGCGGTAACCGCGCGCGAGCTCGAACATGCTGAAGTTGAGCGCATGGAAGCCGGCGAGCGTCACGAACTGGAACTTGTATCCCATCGCTCCCAGCTCGCGCTGGAACTTCGCGATCTGCGCATCGTCGAGCTTCTTCTTCCAGTTGAACGAGGGTGAGCAGTTGTACGCGAGGAGTTTCCCCGGGAACTGCCGGTGGATGCCCTCCGCGAAGTGCTTCGCCTCCTCCATGTCGGGCACGCCCGTCTCGCACCAGATCATGTCCGCGTAGGGCGCGTACGCGAGACCACGCGCGATCGCAGCGTCGAGCCCCGCATTCACCTGGAAGAATCCTTCCGAAGTGCGTTCCGGGCTCTTGATGAACGGTCGGTCGCGCTCGTCGATGTCGGAAGTCAGCAGGTTCGCCGACTCCGCGTCGGTGCGCGCCACGAGCACCGTGGGCACGTTGCACACGTCCGCCGCGAGCCGGGCCGCGATGAGTTTCGCCACGGCTTCCGAAGTCG
>DASTQG010000099.1:0-4254 GCA_035761885.1 Steroidobacteraceae bacterium
CTCGCAACCGGGCCGCGACGCGACCGGCGTGGTCGGGCTCGAGATCGACGTGCGCAACCAGGACGGCGAGCACGTGATGAAGCTGTGGCGGGCACCGATGCTGCCGTGCCGCGACCCGCAGGCGAACACCGGGCACGACGACTCGCTAGATGTGACCGGCGCGCATGCGAGTGATGCGGATCTGCTCGGGACGGTGCCGGCGGACTGGGAGCTGCAACCGTTCCGCGCGCGGGCGCCGGGTCCCCACTTCGCGGATGTCGTGCCGGGCACGCGCTACCGGATCGGCGCACGCGACACGATCACCGGCGCGCCGGAGCTGGTGCGGCTCACGCTGAATCTCGCCATGGCGCACCTCGATGCCGGTGCGAGCTACCTCGGGCAGCGCCTGGTCTACGGCGGGCACACCATCTCGATGGCCTTCGCGCAGACGCTGCGCGCGCTCCCTGGCATCGTCACGGTGTGCGGATGGCGCAGCTGCGATCACCTCGCGCCCGTGCTCGAGGGCGATCTCTTGCGCACCGAAGTCAGTGTCGTGCGCAAGATCCCGGTGCCGGCCGGCGGCGGCATCGTCGAGCTGCGCGCGGAAACCTTCGCGAACCGGCCCGAGACCGCCGAGACGCGCGTGCTCGA
Organism: Steroidobacteraceae bacterium; assembly: GCA_035761885.1. Classification (GTDB taxonomy): domain Bacteria; phylum Pseudomonadota; class Gammaproteobacteria; order Steroidobacterales; family Steroidobacteraceae; genus DASTQG01. Next base: position 631 of record DASTQG010000099.1, read on the forward strand.
CTGGGTGTTCCACGTACTGCTGAGTTAGCCCCGCGCGCTCGATACCGCGAGCGCTTCAGGCGCGCGCGATGAGATCGCGCGCGATCACCTTCAGCGCCAGTGTTTCCTCGGCGCCTTCGAAAATCGAGAGTACGCGCGCATCCACGAACAGCCGGCTCACGTCGGATTCCTCGGCGTACCCCATGCCGCCGTGCAGCTGCATGGACTCACGGCTGAGCCATTCGGCCGCGCGACAGGCGAACAGCTTCACCAGGCTCGCCTCCATCTGCCCCTTGCCCTGCTCCATCAGCCGCGCCACCGCGTAGGTGAACTGGCGTGCGGCCTGCAGCCACGCTGCCATGCGCGCGATCTTCACTTGCGAAAGCTGGTAATCGGCGACCGCCGCTCCGAAGACCTTGCGGCCGCTCGCGTAGCGCACGCCGGCCTCATACGCCGCCTGCATCACGCCGACCGCGCGCGCCGCGGTCTGGATGCGGCCGCCCGAGAAACCCGACATGGTGAAATAGAAGCCCCTGCCCTCGCCCTGCGCCCCGCCCACGAGCGCGGTGTCCGGAACGAAGAGACGCTCGAAGAACAGATCGTAGGAGTGCATGCCGCGATAACCGATCGTGGCGATCGCCTTGCCGACGAGCCGACCGCCTTGGGGCTGCACGTGCTCGAACGCGTGGCCGCTGAAGGCCGGTTTCTCCACCAGGAACAGGCTGAGACCGCGATGCCCCAGGGCCGGCTCGGGGTTGGTCCGTGCGAGCACCAGCACCAGTTCCGCGCGGCCGCCGAAGGTGCACCACGTCTTGGCGCCGTCGAGCTGCCAGCCGCCGGGCACACGCGAGGCGCGCAGCTTCATCGAAGCTACATCGGAGCCGTAATCGGGCTCGGTGATCGACACGGCGCACAGCGTCTCGCCGGCGGCGAGTCGCGGCAGCCAGTACGCCCGCTGTTCCTCCGTGCCGCCCGCGAGCAACGCGCGCGCGACGATTTCGGGACGCGTCACGAGGCTTCCCGCCGCGCCCAGCGAGGCGTGGGACAGTTCCTCGGTGGCGACGATCATCGACAGCACGTCGTCATGATCGTCCGGTTGCAGGCCGCCATAGCGCTGAGGGATGGAGACGCCGAACAGCCCCAGCTCGGCCGCAGGCTTGAGGATCGCATCGGGAATGTCGAGATCGCGCCGGTGGATCTCCTGCGCGAGCGGCGCGACGTTCTCCGCCGCAAACCGCGCGAAGGTGCGACGGATGATCTCCTTGTCCTCGTCGAGGTGTCCGGCCGGCAGCGCGCCGCGCGCCACCAGCTCCTGTCCGATCCGCGCGATGGAATCCGCGGCCAGCGCTTCGCGGCGCTGGGCCTGCACCGCATCGGCATCGAACGCCGCGCCGATCTGCGCACGCGCGAGCCCATAATCCTCGGCTCGAGCTTCGAGACGCGCGCGCGTGCCCTGGATCGCCTCAGCGCAGTAGAGCCTTGCGAGCGCTGCGACGAGCGAATCCCCCGCCACCGCAGCCGCGTGCCGTACCGCAGCCCGAGCTGCGCCGAGCTCCGCGGCACAGAAGGCGAGCTCGTAGCTGGCGAGCTGATGCGCATCGAGCAGCTCCGAGTCGAGCTTGCCGTCGACTTCGCAGCGCGAGCGCAGATGGCGGAACGCCGCATCCACGACGCCCTGGACGGCGTCGAGCGTCACATGCGTTCCAGGTTGAGCGGCGGGCTGCGGAGACTTCTTCGGTTCAGTCGGCGTCACTCGGCTTGCTCAACTCGCCGGCCACTTGCTCGGCTTCGGGATCGGACTGCTGCAGGGCTTCCACTTCCTGCTGCAGGACGCGCAGGATTCGCGCGAGATATTCCTGGTGCCACAGGCCGCGTTCCTGCGCGGCTTCACGGTCGGGCACGTAGCGCTCGATGTCGGCACGCGTGAGCACCGAGCGCTGCGCGAGCAGGCGCTCGAGCGTGTCGAGCCGCTCGCGCGTCACCGCCAGCTCCCCGGCGAGCGCCAGGGTGATGGACACGAGCCGGTCGATCTCGGGGTTGGCGAAGAACTGTGGGCGCTTGCCCTTTGCCTTGGCGCCGGCGAGCCGGATGATTTCCGCGGCGTCCACGTCAGGAGCCGCGGCGGTCCGCGCCACAGGCGTACCACAGCCCGCCGCGCCCGAAGTCCTCGACTTCTTGCGCGACCTTCGGCAGGTCGTCGTCGACGATGGCGTGGATCTCCGTCTCGAACACCTCGGCCTCGGCCGAGCCCGCCTTGCGCAACAGGTCCGGCATGCGCAGGTCGTGCACCGTGGTCCAGAAGGGCTCGTTGTTGTAGTAGCAGTCCCAGTCGCGCAGGAACTGCTCGAAGATGTCCATGCCCGCGAAGGGCGGCTGCTCCAGGTGCAGCTGCACGCCACCCGCCGCGAGCACGCGCCGCGCCTCGCGCAGGATGCGGTGGATCGCGCTGTAGGACGTCTCGTGCAGGAACATGGTGCTGTACACCACGTCGAAGTGGCCGTCGGGGAAGGCGAGCTGCTCGACGTTGCCCTGGATGAACGTGATGTTCTGCGCGCCGAGCGAGCGGGCGCGCGCGTGCGCGTAGCGCAGGAGCGGCGCGGCCAGGTCGATCGCGACCACCTCGGCCTGCGGAAAAGCCTTCGCCACTGGCACGGTGTTGTGCCCGACGCCGCAGCCCAGGTCGAGGATGCGCCGGGGCTCGAGGTTCGGCCGGTGCTTCGCAAGCCACGACGCGACACCGCGTCCCGCGCCGTCGAGGTAGCGACCGAACAGGCCGGTCGTGGTCACGAACATGCCGGCGTCGTAGTTCGCGGCTGGCGAGACGTCGTCTTCGATGTACTCGGCGTAGTAGCTGCCGGGCATGCAATGGTTGTCGACTGCGGACTGGTAGCGCGGCACGCGCAGGTTCGCATCGAGCTTCAGGCTGTCGGGCGCCTGCGCGTTGCGCTCGCGCACGCGGTCGCGCAGCGCCTCCGCCTGGCGCAGCACCAGCGAACGTCCCGCCTGCTGGCGCATTTCCATGGTGTTGCGACGCAGGCAGCTCCACATCTGGTAGTACGGATCGCCGCGCATCGCGTCGCGGATCTCGCGCCGATCGCGCGGGTCGCGGCCGTGCGCGCTGCGAAAGGCCGGCTTCACCCGCTTGTCGTAGGCGACGCGGTTGCCGCCCACCACGTGATTCGCCATGAACTTGTTGAGGTTGGCCAGGAAGTTGAAACGCGCGATCTCGTCGTGCGCGGCCTGCGGCAGCAGGTCGTGCTTGCCGATGTCGGTCCAGGGCGGCGGCGTGTCCATGTCCTCAATCTATAGAGGAAGGCTCCCGGGTTGGGAAGCCTCGGCCCGGCCCCGGCTGCTAGGCGGTCGTCGCGGCCAGCATCTCCAAGCGATGCTCGAACTCGGACTGGGACGGCACGTGGATGCAGCCTTCGGGCAGGGCCGATACGTCGATCTCGCGCGCCGCGCCGCCCCCGATCCACACAGGGCAGGCGTCACCAAGCGCCTTGCAGAGCTCGGCGAGCTGTCCGGACGCGCCCACGGAAGCGTCCGGCATGACGAGGCTCAGGATGACCGCGTGGGCCTCGACCTCGCGCGCATAGCGGGCGATCTCGGCTGCGGGCAGATCGCTGCCGAGGTAGTGGCAGCGTA
>DASTQG010000100.1:0-4678 GCA_035761885.1 Steroidobacteraceae bacterium
GGTACCTGCTTACTTGGTCAGGATGAGCTTGCCGCTGGCGGTCACTCGCAGCAGGTAGTCCTGACCGCGGTGCTCGATCACGACTTCCCGCGCGCTCCCGAGCAGCGTTTCGCTGCGATGGCGAGGCCGCTGCGGGGCAAGCGACGACGTGGGTTGCGAGGCGGTACGCGGCGTCGTGTCGGGCTGCTGGCGCATGGTCGTTCAGCTCGGTTCCTTGGCCACAATTTAAGGTGTAAGCAACCCTAAATGCAAACGGTTCTCATTCGTGCGGGGTTGCCCTGGCCCGGCTCGTGGAACTCTTTCCTCTTCTGGTTCAGCGAGTTGTGCGTTCCGATGGGGTTTCCGGGGCCGGATACTCCCGCCATTCCGGGGGCACGATGAGCCGCGCGCCGCGGCCAAACGTGAAATACGACCAGGCCCATTGCACCAGCACGGTGAGCCGGTTGCGAAAGCCGGTGAGCCCGTAGATGTGCACGAGCAGCCAGAGCCACCAGGCCGGGCGCCCGGCGAAGTTGAAGTGCTTCAACTCGGCGATGGCATGACTGCGCCCGATGGTCGCAAGCTGTCCCTCGTTCTTGTACCGGAAGGGCTGGCGCACGCTGGGGTCATCGCGCAGCAGCTTGCCGACGTACTTGCCCTGCTGCTGAGCGACTGTTGCGACACCGGGCAACGGCTTGCCCGTCTCGATGTCCAGAGCGCGAGCCAGGTCACCGGCGACGAACACCTGCGGGTACCCTGGCACGCTCAGATCCGCTTCGACCAGCACGCGTCCCGCGTTGTCCAGCTCCACGCCCAGCGAGCGCGCGATCGGAGCCGCGCGCACGCCTGCCGCCCAGAGCACCGTGGCAGCTCGCACGTGTTCCGCGCCGATGTCCACGCCGTCCGCGCTCACCTTGGTCACGCGCGCGTCGACCCGCACCTGCACGCCCATGCCCTGCAGGTCTCGCGTTGCGCGCTGCGCCTGCTTTTCCTGGAACGCGGGCAGGATGCGCGGCCCCGCCTCGAGCAACAGCACCCGCGTGCGTCGCGGATCGACGTTGCGAAAGTCGCGGGCGAGCGTATGGCGACCCATTTCCGCGATCGCCCCCGCCAGCTCCACGCCCGTCGGACCGCCGCCGATGATGGCGAACGTGAGCCAGCGTTCCTGCTCGCCCGCATCCTGGATGCGCTCGGCGGTCTCGAAGGCGCTCAGCACGCGCCTGCGGATCTCGGTGGCCTGGGGCAGCGATTTGAGTCCCGGCGCGTGCGGCTCCCATTCCTCGTGCCCGAAGTAGGCGTGCGTCGCGCCGCAAGCGAGCACGAGCGCGTCGTATCCGAACGTGCCGGCGTCGGTGAGGACTGCGCGGCTCTTGAGATCGACGCTGCGCGCCTCGGCTTGCAGCACGCGCACGTTGCGGCTGCGCGAGAGGATGCTGCGGATCGGAGCCGCGATGTCTGCGGGACTGAGCGCCGCCATCGCGACCTGGTAGAGAAGCGGCTGAAACAGGTGGTGGTTCTGCCGATCGATGAGCGTGACGCTCACGCCCGCGCGGTTGCTGAGCGCTTTGGCAACGTTGAGGCCGGCGAACCCGCCGCCCACGATCAACACCCGGCGCTCGCTCATCGTGCTGCCCGTTCGGCCGGGTTATTTGCCGTCATCCACCATGCCGAGCGTGCGCTCGTGGCGCGTTAGCGTCTCGCACCACTCGTCGAGCCGCGCGTACTCCTCGGCGTTGGCCTTGCGGAAGGCCTCGTAGGCGGTGCGCGAACGCCAGCTGTCGAGCGTGATGAAACGTTCGGCGGAATCGGTGCTGCGAAACAGCTCGGTGCCCAGGTAGTCGGGACTGCGGCGAAAGAACTCCACCCACTTGCCGGCCGGCCCGTAGACCAGCTCGAATTCCTTCAGGCGCCCGGGCTCGGCGTCATATTCCCAGACGATGCGGTACATCTTGGCGCTCCGGGGCAAAAAGAAAGGCTAGCCATCGCTCACTGCGCAGTCCAGCCCTATTGCGCCGTCCAGCCCCCGTCCATGACCAGACACTGGCCGGTGATGTTGCGCGCGGCATCGCTCACCAGGAAATCCACGGCCCCCGCGATCTCGTCCATGCCGATGAAACGGCGCTTGGGCATGGGCTTGAGCATGATCTCCTGGATCACCTGCTCCTCGCTGAGGCGGTGTTCGCGCGCCTGCGAGGTGATCTGCGCCTGCACCAGGGGGGTGAGGACATACGCGGGACAAAGCGTATTGATGGTGATGTCGCGCGCGGCGGTCTCCAGCGCGATGGCCTTGGCGAAGCCGACCAGGCCGTGCTTGGCGGCAACGTAGGCGCTCTTGAAGGGCGATGCGACCAGGGAATGGATCGAGCCGATGTTGACGATGCGACCGAAGTTCGCGGCGCTCATCGCGGGCAGCACGGCGCGCGTCACCATGGCCGCGCCCGTCAGCATCACCTCGACGAGCTGCGCCCAGCGTTCCGGCGCCTGCTCCTCGAGGCGGGAAACATCCTGCAGCCCTGCGTTGTTGATCAGGATCTCGACCGGCCCGGGCAGGGCCCGCAACGCGGCTTCGATGCTCGCCTGGCGCGTGACATCCAGCTCCACGGCGGTGGCCGAGCCCTTCTGCTTCGTGATCTGCGCCGCGACCTCGCGCGCCGCATCGATGCGCGCATCGCTCACGCCGACGCGATGGCCGCGCGCGGCGAGCTCGAGCGCGAGTGCGGCGCCGATGCCGCTGCCGGCACCCGTGATGAGGACCTGACGTGAGCTCATCGGGGGGCTGCCGCAACCCGCCGACGCAGCGGCGTCACGCGCTCGACGCGCTTCTCCAGCCGATGCTTGCGCACCTTGCCGGCGCGGGCCGCGACGCCCGCGCACAACTCGCGAAAGCCGGCGGCAATGAAAGGCACCAGGCGCTCGTGCACGCTCTCCAGATCGTTGGAGCGGCACACGCCGCCCGAGAGATTGTCGATGCGCCCCGTCTCCGCGAAGGTGAGCGTGAGCGCGCCCGTCAGGAAGTGATAGCTCCAGTACAGGTCGCGCTCGTCGCATCCGGGCAGCACTTCGCGCAACGCCTGCATGAAGTGCTGCACCAGCGCATCGAAATGGCGCGTCATCATGGACGCGCCGAACTCGGCGGAGTTGTTGATCTGCGCGATCAGCGCGAAGTAGCTCTTCCAGCCCGGGCCGCCGCGCGCCGAACGCTCCAGGAGCGGGTGCGTGAAGGCATCGATGATGTCCTCGACGCTCACGCCGCGGCTGCCGCCGCGCTTGCGGCAATCCTCGAGCCGCTGCAGGCGCAGCTCGTTCAGTACCGCGGCGCGCCGCTCCAGCACGGCGGCGAACAGTTCCTGCTTGCGCCCGAAGTGATAGCTCGCGAGCGCCACGTCCACGCCCGCGGCCGCGGTGATGTCGCGGATCGACACGCCGTAGAAGCCGCGGCGCGCGAACAGGCGTTCGGCGGCATCGAGGATCCGGTCGCGGGCGGTGCGGGGCGGGCGGGGCATTTGGTCGTGCCGTGGTGCTCTGCGGCTGGCTTTTCGGGGGGCGGGGCGCTGCGCCGGATTCTCACCGATTGCACCTTCGCGGTGCAACGGCGGGCAGCCCGCCGGCCGCTGCTTGAACTTCAACGACTGTTGAACTAGATTTCAACGACTGTTGAATGTTTCTCGGCCTCCAATGAGATCGTCCAGGGGGATCCACTCATGTCGAAGCACGACTCCTGCTCCCGGCCCGGCGCCGCGCTCGCGGGCCTGCCGGCCGCCCTCGTCGGCGCATTTGCTGCGCTGCCCGCACCTGCCCAGGACGCGCCACCCGCGTCCGATGCAGCCCCCATCGAGGAGGTCACCGTCACCGCGCGCCGGCGCGAGGAATCGCTGCAGGACGTGCCCATCGCGGTCACCGCACTGACCGCCGGACAGCTGGAGGATGCCGGCGCCATCGACCTGTCGATCCTCCAGCAGCTCACCCCGAACTTCACCATTCAGCCGGCGCGCGGCTCCAATTCGACGCTGATCGCCTTCATCCGCGGCGTCGGCCAGCAGGATCCCCTCTGGGGCTTCGAGCCCGGCGTCGGGCTGTACGTCGACGACGTGTACATCGCCCGGCCGCAGGGCGCGCTCCTCGACATCTACGACATCGAACGCATCGAGGTCCTGCGCGGCCCCCAGGGCACCCTGTACGGGCGCAACACCATCGGCGGGGCGGTCAAGTACGTCACGCGCGAGATCGGCCGCGAGCCTCTGCTCGACCTGCGCGCGAACCTCGGCAGCTTCGAGCAGACCGACGTGATCCTCGCGGGCTCGCTGCCGGTCGGCGAGACGTTCGCCATCGGCGGTGCCGCGGCCGCGTACCGCCGCGACGGCTACGGCGAGAATCAGCTGACCGGAGCGGACCAGTACAACAAGGATGTGATGGCCTACCGCGCCACGATGGAGTGGGCACCCAGCGAGGCCTTGTTCTTCCGGCTGTCCGGCGACTTCCTGGACGACGAGTCCAACCCGCGCCACGGCCATCGCGAGCTGCCGGGCGAGGCGCTCACCGCCGGGGAGGGCGTGCTGGACGACATCTACGACACGCGCGGCGGAATAGGCGACGACAACAACGTCGAGACGCGCGGCGCCTCGTTCCTGGCGCAGTGGGACATGAGCGATGCGCTCACGCTCAAGTGGATCTCGGCCTGGCGCGAGGGCGACACCGAGAC
>DASTQG010000101.1:0-3134 GCA_035761885.1 Steroidobacteraceae bacterium
CCGGCACCCATGGGACGGACGCGTTCGTCGGCCGCAAAGCGATCGCGATGAGCGCTGTGGCGGGCGCGAAAGCGCTCCGGCAGCAGCTCCTCCACGCGCCGCCCGACCAGCTCCTCGGGGGCGTAACCAAAAAGTGCTGTAACTTGCCGATTCGCAAACAGAATCGTCCCGGAAGCGTCCACGAAGACCATGGCGTCGGGGGCCGATTCGAGCGCGCTGCGAATGAATTCGGAGGACAGCATCCGCTTAGTTCTACCGCCGCGCTCAGATGCTTGGCAATCAGCGGGTAGTACATGTCCCGATTCCGCCGCTTGACGGCGTGAGGATAACGCCGCGCAGTTGAGCAACGCGCTCAGGGCGACTGGATCGAGCGCAGATACTCGACGAGTCGCGCAATGTGCGCCTGCGCGCGAGCCTGCCCCTCCGGGCTCGTGCCCTCGGCGAAGAGGAACTCCAGGCCCCACACCGGCATCTCCCGCTTGCCGTGCGGTGCGGGATTCTCGCGCCCGTCGACGATGGCGCGCATCTTGTCGTCGGGGAAGCGGCCGCCGTGGCGCGCGGCGATGCGCGTCAGGTCCGGTGGTGCGAGCTTGAAGAACGGGGCCACGGGGCCGTCGCCCTCGCCGCCCGTGCCGTGGCAGCTCGCGCAGTAGCGTGTGAAGAGCTGGGCGCCGGAGTACGACGACAGATCCTGCGCCCCGACGGCGGTTGCCGCGGCGAAGGCAAGCAGCGCGGCGGCTATCGTGCTGAGTTTGGTCGACATCGGAGCCTCCGCGAACTGGCTACATTGGCGGGATCATTACCGGCAGGTGGGGAGTGCGCGCGCGCACGGTGGTACGGAACCGCTCCGGCTTCACGAAGCAGATGTCGCAGTCGAGCTGATCGATCACCCGCTCGGCCGTGCTGCCGATGAACAGGCGCTGAAGCCCGGATCGCGACACGGCGCCCATCACGACCATCCGGGCACGCGTGCGGCGGGCCTGGACAGGGAGCGCCACCGCCGGATCTCCTTCGACCAGGTGCACGCGGCGCTGGCCGATGGAAAAGCCTTTCGTCTCGGCGATCACGCGGCGGCGAAGCTGCTGCAGATACTTGCGCGACTCGGTCCCGGACATGTGCACTGCGACGGGGCCGGTGACGAAACCCGGAACGTAGGTGATCGGCGGTGCGTGAGCGTGCACGGCGTGCAGCTGCGCATTCACCGTGCGCGACAGCAGGGTGGCCATCTTGAGGATGCGCTTGTCCAGCCCGGCCGGCCTGGCGTGCAGGTGCAGAGGATCGATGGCCGCCAGTATCGAGCCGCCCTTCCAGTCCCGTGAGTTCTTGACGAGGATCAGCGGCGTTGGACACAGACGGATCAGTTCCCAGTCCGTGTTGGTGAGCAACAGCCGGGCAATGCGCCGTCTGCTGTGGGTCGAGGCTATGACCAGGTCGGCCTTGCTGCGCAACGCCTGGCGCACGATCGCCTCTTGCGGCGGGTAGTCCCACTGCACGCTGCACTCCACGCGCGTCCCACCATCCGCGAGCTCGGCGGCGCGCTTCTCCAGTTGCTGCCGCGAGGATTGCAGCAGAGCGTCGAACTCGTGCGACGACCATCGCTTGCCGTACACGCGCTCGCCCTGCAGCAGCGGATCGAACAAACTGTGAAACAGTTCCAGCCGCGCACCGGACTGGCGTGCGAGCCGCAGGGCCTTGACGAGCGCCGGTTGCTTGCGCGAGCGTGGATCGGCGACGGCCACCAGGATGCGCCGCAGCGCGCTCATCGCGGTTGCTCGACCCGCTGGTACATGAACCAGTCGACGCAGCCGTACGCGGCGTCCAGACCGAAAGACGGCGCGAGGCAGATCCCGATGGGCTGTGTCCTCGCGCGCTCGACGGGGACGTGTCGCGCACGATCCGTCGGGGGTCCGAGGGGCGATCCGGCCTGCGAACGCGGGGGCAGCTGCGCATTCATGACGGGCTCCGCTGTTACCTGTCCATCACAGTACGCATCCCGCTTACAAAGCCAATGCGTACTTGCCGCAGTGCTCAGTGCCCCGGCGGTGCTGGACCGGCGTCGACCACCATGCGCACCAGGTGCGCGAGAGAATTGGCACCCATCTTTTCCATGACGTGCGCGCGATGAATCTCGACGGTACGCTGACTGAGGTCGAGGTCGGCCGCGATGACCTTGTTCGCCTTGCCCTGCGCGACCATGGTGAGCACTTCCTGCTCGCGCGGGGTGAGTGAGGCGATGCGGGCCCGGATGGTCTCGCGATTTCCCAGCAGTGCGCGGCCGGCGCGGTCCTTCTCGATCGCCCTGTTGATCCGATCGAGGAGTTCCTGATCGCGGAACGGCTTCTGCAGGAAATCGAGGGCGCCGCGCTGCATGGCCTCGACAGCCATCGGAATGTCGCCGTGGCCGGTGATGAAGATGATCGGCAGGATGGCCTCACGGCGATTGAGCTCCTCCTGCAACTCCAGCCCGCTCATTCCCGGCATGCGCATGTCCAGCACCAGGCAGCCGCTGCGGCCGTTGTCGAACGCCTTCAGGTATTCATCGGCGGAGCGGAACAGCTCGGTCGGCAGGCCCACGGCCTTCAGCAGCAGGCGCAGCGAATTGCGCACCGCCTCGTCGTCGTCCACCACGAAGACGGTGGGCGGTTGTGCTTTGGTCATGTGGAACCCTCCGCGGCTGGAAGCGTGAAGCGAAAGCATGCACCGGGCTCGTCCACGGGACCAAGGGCCAGCTTGCCGCCATGGGCGTTGACGATCGTGCGGCTGATCGCCAGCCCCAGGCCGGTGCCGTTGGCCTTGGTGGTGAAGAACGGGTTGAACAGGTTGGCGAGGGCGATCGGCTCGAGCCCGGGACCGAAGTCGCGCACCGCGAATTCCACGCCCTCGGGAACCGCACGGGCACTCACCACGATGTCCCGTCGCGTGGAGCCCGCCTGCTGCATGGCGTCGATGCCGTTGCGGATGAGGTTGATCAGCACCTGCTGCAGCTGGACTGCATCGGCCGTGAGGTAAAGGCGCGGCGCAAGGACGGAAGCCTGTTCCCCGCCGCGCTGTCCGTCGGCCAGGTCGAGGGCGAACCGCCACGTTTCGTCGGGTTCGTGCGCGATCTCTCTGCCCGGGTCGCTGCGGAGCGCGAG
>DASTQG010000102.1:0-6554 GCA_035761885.1 Steroidobacteraceae bacterium
AATCATCTTCGAGGCGCTCGAAGCAGCGCTCGCGTCCGCGACCCGCAAGCGTCACGGCGAAGGCATCGACGTGCGCGTGTCCATCAACCGCAAGACCGGCGACTACGATACGTTCCGCCGCTGGAAGGTGTTCGCCGACGATTCCACCGAGCTCGAATTCCCCGAGCGCGAGCTGCGGCTCGACGATGCGCGCGACATCAGTGCCGATGCCGAACCGGGCGGGTTCGTGGAAGTGCCGATGGAATCGGTGGCCTTCGGCCGCATCGCCGCGCAGACCGCCAAGCAGGTCATCGTGCAGAAGGTGCGCGAGGCCGAGCGCGCGCAGGTGGTGGACGAATACAAGGACCGCGTGGGCACGCTCGTCAGCGGCATCGTCAAGCGCGTGGATCGCAACGGCGTGTACGTGGACCTGGGCAGCAATGCCGAGGGTTTCATCGCGCGCGAAGAGCTGATTCCGCGCGAGCCGGTGCGCTCGCAGGACCGCATCAAGGCGTTCCTGCGCGACGTGCGTTCCGAGCAGCGCGGCCCGCAGCTGTTCCTCACGCGCACGGCCCCCGACTTCCTGATCGAGCTGTTCAAGCTCGAGGTGCCGGAAGTGGGCCAGGGCCTCATCCAGATCCTGGGCGCGGCCCGCGATCCGGGCGTGCGCGCCAAGATCGCGGTCAAGACCAACGATCCGCGCATCGACCCGGTCGGCGCCTGCGTCGGCATGCGCGGCTCGCGCGTGCAGGCGGTCTCCAACGAGATCGCCGGCGAGCGCGTGGACATCATTCCCTGGAACGAGAACGCGGCGCAGTTCGTGATCAACGCCATGTCGCCCGCCGAGGTGCTGTCGATCGTCGTGGACGAGGACCGGCACTCGATGGACATCGCCGTGGCGGAGGACAAGCTCTCGCAGGCCATCGGCCGCGGCGGGCAGAACATCCGCCTGGCGAGCGAGCTGAGCGGCTGGGACCTCAACGTCATGACCGAGACGGCGGCCGAGGCGAAGAGCGAGAGCGAGTCGCGCGAGCTGCGCGAGATGTTCATGCAGCAGCTCGACGTGGGCGAGGACGTCGCCACGATCCTGGTGCAGGAAGGCTTCTCCACCATCGAGGAGGTGGCCTACGTGCCGGCGAGCGAGCTGACCGCGATCGAGGAGTTCGACGAGGACATCGTCAAGGAACTGCGCAATCGCGCCCGCGACGTGCTGCTCACGCAGGCGATCGCGAGCGAGGAGACCATCGACCAGGCAGTGCCGGCCGACGACCTGCTGAGCCTGGACGGCATGGACCCGGACCTCGCGCTCAACCTCGCCCGCGGCGGCGTGCGCACACGCGAGGAGCTCGCGGAGCAGTCCGTCGACGAACTGACCGAGATCGGCCACATCGAGGCGGATCGCGCGGCCAAGCTGATCATGACGGCGCGCGCGCACTGGTTCGAAGCAGGCGGGCAGGCCTGAAGGCCTGATCCGAAGGGGACATATCAATGGCGGACGTAACGGTTGCCCAGTTTGCCGAGGTGCTGAAGGTCCCGGTCGAACGGCTGCTCGCGCAGCTCGACCAGGCCGGCATCACCGTGTCCGGCGCGGACGACACCATCACGGATGAGGCCAAGATGGAGCTGCTGACGCACCTGCGCCGCAGCCATGGCAGCGCCGAATCGACCGGGGGCGCCTCGCCGCGCAAGATCACGCTCAAGCGCAAGTCGCAGAGCGAGCTGAAGCTCGCGAGCGCGCAGGGTCGTGCGCGCACCGTGAACGTCGAGGTGCGCGGGCAGCGCACTTACATCAAGCGCGACGTGCTCGCCGAACAGGCGCGCCATCAGCAGGAAGAGCTGGACAAGAAGCGTGAGGCGGAAGAGAGCGCCAAGCGCGACGCAGAGCGCCAGGAGCAGGAGCGCAAGGCGCGCGAGCAGCTCGAGGCCGAGAACCGCCGCCGCGCGGAGGAAGAATCGCGTCGTGGCGCGCAGGCCGCCGAGGAAGAGGCGCGCCGCCAGGCCGAGGCACGGGCCCGCGAGGAAGCGGAGAAGACTCGCAAGGTCACGCAGGAAGCCGCGAAGCCCGTGCGAGCGCGCGAGCCTGAACCCGCGGACGGCAACAAGCACACGCGCTACGGTCGCACCGAGCTGCACGTGGTGGGCGACGTCAGCGCGCGTTTCAAGAAGAAGAAGCGTGTCAAGTCGCGCGGCTCCGCGCCGGCCAGCGCCGAGTCTCGCCACGCTTTCGAGATGCCGACCGCGCCCGTGAAGCGCGAGGTGCAGATCGGCGAGACCATGACCGTTGCCGAGCTGGCCCAGCGCATGGCGATCAAGGCCAACGAAGTCATCAAGGTCATGATGAACATGGGCGTGATGGCGACCATCAACCAGCCCATCGACCAGGACACCGCGGTGCTCGTCGTCGAGGAGCTCGGCCATACCGCCAAGGTCGTCAAGGAAAGCAGCGTCGAGGCCGACGTGCAGATCGCCGAGAGCGGCGAAGTCGAGGTCCTGCCGCGTCCGCCGGTGGTCACGGTGATGGGTCACGTCGACCACGGCAAGACTTCGCTCCTCGACTACATCCGCCGCACCAAGGTGGCGGCGGGCGAGGCGGGCGGCATCACGCAGCACATCGGCGCCTACCACGTCGAGACACCGCGCGGCGTCGTCACTTTCCTCGACACGCCGGGCCACGCCGCCTTCACGGCGATGCGCGCCCGCGGCGCGAAAGTCACCGACATCGTGGTGCTGGTGGTTGCGGCCGACGACGGCGTCATGCCGCAGACGATCGAAGCGATCCAGCACGCTCGCGCGGCCGAAGTGCCCATCGTCGTAGCGGTGAACAAGATCGACAAGCACGACGCCGACCGCGAGCGCGTGAAGAACGATCTGTCCAAGCACAACGTCATTCCCGAGGAATGGGGCGGCTCGGACCTGTTCACGTATGTTTCCGCCAAGACGGGCGAGGGCATCGACCAGCTGCTCGAAACGCTCGTGCTGCAGGCAGAAGTGCTCGAGCTCAAGGCGCCGGTGTCAGGGCTGGCCAGCGGCGCGGTGCTCGAATCCACGCTCGAGAAAGGACGAGGTCCCGTGGCCACGATCCTGGTGAAGCGCGGCACGCTGAAGCTGCGCGATCCGATCCTCGCCGGGCAGGAGTTCGGCACGGTCCGCGCCATGTTCGACGAGGCGGGCAACTCCATCGAATCCGCCGGCCCCTCGATGCCGGTGGTCGTGCTCGGCCTGTCCGGCACGCCGAACGCAGGCGATGAGGTGCTCGCGGTCGAGAGCGAGCGCAAGGCGCGCGAAGTGGCGCTCTATCGCCAGGGCAAATTCCGCGACACCAAGCTGGCGAAGGGCCCGACGAAGCTCGAGGACGTGTTCTCGCAGGCAGAGGATGCGAAGGCAGGCGCGGTCGCACTCCTCATCAAGACCGACGTGCAGGGCAGCGCGGAGGCGTTGCGCGATGCGATGACCAAGCTGTCCACCGAGGAAGTGAAGGTGAAGGTCATCGGCAGCGGGGTCGGCGGCATCACCGAATCCGACGTGACGCTCGCCGCGGCCTCGCGTGCGCGCATCATCGGCTTCAACGTGCGCGCGGATGCGGCGGCGCGCGATGCCATCAAGGAAATGGGCGTCGACGTGCGCTACTACAGCATCATTTACGAAGCCATCGACGACGTGAAGGCGCTGATGACCGGCATGCTCGCGCCGGAGGTCAAGGAGCAGATCGTGGGTCTGGCCGAGGTGCGCGACGTGTTCCGCTCCAGCAAGATCGGCGCGATCGCGGGCTGCATGGTCATCGACGGCTACGTGCGTCGCAACAACCCGATCCGCGTGCTGCGCGACAACGTGGTGATCTTCGAAGGCGCGCTCGAGTCGCTGCGCCGTTTCAAGGACGACGTCGGCGAAGTGCGAGCTGGCACCGAGTGTGGCATCGGCGTAAAGAACTACAACGACGTTAAGGTCGGCGACCAGATCGAGTGTTACGCGCGCGTGGAAGTCACGCGGACGCTGCAATAGCTACTGTGAGCGCTCGCCACGATCGGCGGGGGTAGGGCTTTCGGGGACGCCGTGAATCCGTCCCTGGAGGCTCGCACCGCGACGTGCTGTCGCGGAGCGCCCCCAAAAGCCCCACCCCCGCCGATCGTGACGAGCGCTAGAGAGAATTGAACATGCCTCGTGATCCCAATCGCGCGCGAAGGCTGGAGAGCGAGATCCAGCGGGTTGTGAGTGAGCTTCTGCGGCGGGAAGTGAAAGACCCTCGGGTTGGCATCATCACGATCACTGCCGTGAAAATGTCGCCCGATCTTTCGCACGCGAAGCTCTTCTACCTGCCGTTCGATCGCGCGCGCGATCCGGTCGGGTTGCAGGCCGGGCTGGACGGCGCCGCGCGGTTCATGCGTGGGCAGGTCGGCCGCGCGCTGGCGCTGCGCGTGGCGCCCGAGCTGCACTTCGAGGTCGACGAGCAGCTCGCGGCCGGCATGCGGCTCACCGATGTCATCGATGCCGCCGTTGCCAGCGACGAGGCCCGGCACTCCGAGCACGACGCTCCCGACGACACCAAGCGGTAGGCACCATGTCCGCGGCGCACACGGCGGCCGTCTGCGGCATCGTTCTGCTCGACAAGCCCGCAGGCCTCAGCTCCAACGCCGCGTTGCAGCGCGTGCGACATTTGTTCGGAGCGCGCAAGGCCGGGCACACGGGCAATCTCGATCCGCTGGCCAGCGGCATGCTGCCCATCTGCCTGGGCGAGGCGACCAAGATCGCCGGCGAGCTGCTCGATGCGCGCAAGCAGTATCTGTTCACCGTGCACCTGGGCGAGCGCACCGTCTCGGGCGATGCCGAGCACGAAGTCATCGAGCGTCGGCCGGTGCCCGCGCTCGACGTTCCCGCCATCGAAGCTGTGCTGCGACGCTTCGAGGGTGATCTGCACCAGGTGCCGCCGATGCATTCCGCGCTCAAGCACGAGGGCGAGCGCCTCTACCGCCTGGCCCGACGCGGCATCGAGGTGGAGCGCGAGCCGCGCGCCATCCGCATCGACGAGATCACTCTCGACGCCTGGGCCGAGCCGCGCCTCACGCTGCGCGCGACCTGCTCCAAGGGCACGTACGTGCGCGTGCTGGCCGAGGAGGTCGCGGCGGCGCTTGGCACCTGCGGCTATGTCGTCGAGCTGCGCAGACTGTGGACCGCGCCGTTCGAGGACGGCGCGATGATCAGTCTCGAGGCGCTCGACGCGGCGACGCCTCAAGAGCGGGAGCGCTGGCTGCTCCCCATCGATCACCCGTTGCAGTCATGGCCGCGCATCGACCTGCCGGCGGACGCCGCAAGGCGCATCTGCCACGGTCAGCCGCTGGACCTCGACCCCCCTCAGGCGCGCCCCGATGGCGACTCCGTCAGCGTTCGGCTCTATGGGCCGGGGTCTCGCTTCCTGGGGCTGGGCATTCTCGATGAGGGGCGGTGGCTCAGGCCCAAGCGATTGATGGAACTTGGCTTGTGAGCCCATCAGGCTATCGGTAGAATGCGCGGCTTCGTAAAAGGCGCGTAAAGAAAGCAGTTGAGGATCAACCCGCAATGTCATTGAACAGTCAGCAAAAAACCGGAATCGTCGCGAAGTACCGCCGCGGCCCCAAGGACACCGGTTCGCCCGAAGTGCAGATCGCACTCCTCTCCGAGCGCATCAACGGACTCGGTGAGCACTTCGGCACGCACAAGCGTGACCACGCCTCGCGCCGCGGACTGCTCAAGATGGTCAACCAGCGCCGCAAGCTCCTGGACTATCTCAAGGCCACCTCGCCCGAGAAGTACCAGGCCGTAGTCGAAAAGCTCGGGCTGCGCCGCTGACGTCACAGGAAGGTCACCCCCCGGGTGGCCTTCTTTCGTTTTGCAAGGCTCTTCCCCCGGGATTTCCCGACTATTCCCACATCAAAGCAGGCAAGCAGCGTGAGCGCAGCTAAGAAGACATTTTCCTTCGGCGACAAGAACGTCACTCTCGAAACGGGCGAGATCGCCCGGCAGGCCGATGCCGCGGTCGTCGTCACGATGGGCGACACCGTCGTTCTGGTGACCGCCGTCGGCGCCAAGAAAGCAATCCCGGGACGGGATTTCTTCCCGCTAACGGTCAACTACCAGGAGAAGACCTACGCCGCGGGCAAGATCCCGGGCGGGTTCTTCAAGCGCGAAGGCCGGCCCAGCGAGAAGGAAACGCTCACCTCGCGCCTGATCGACCGGCCGATCCGCCCGCTGTTCCCGGACGGCTTCAACAACGAAGTGCAGGTCGTCGCGACCGTGCTGTCGCTCGATCCGGAAATCGATTCGGACATTCCAGCCCTGCTCGGCGCCTCCGCGTCGCTCGCGCTGAGCGGCATGCCGTTCCAGGGACCGATCGGCGCGGCCCGCGTCGGTTACAAGGACGGCAAGTACCTCCTCAATCCCACGCGCAGCCAGCTCGCCGAATCGCAGCTCGACCTCGTGGTCGCCGGCACCAGCGAAGCGGTGCTGATGGTCGAATCAGAAGCGCAGGAGCTGCCGGAAGACGTGATGCTGGGCGCCGTCATGTTCGGCCAGCGCGGCTTCCAGCCGGTTATCGATGCGATCAT
>DASTQG010000103.1:0-2459 GCA_035761885.1 Steroidobacteraceae bacterium
GCGGCGATGCGCTCGCCCGTCACTATGCACAGTCGCGCCATTAAGGTCGATGCTGCGTGCGCGCGCTTTAAACGCAGATCATCCCGCGTCCAATGAGGGCGCGATCATTCGAAGCAGGTGAGGACGATCTTCTCGCGATCCCATGGTTATTTGCTATGAATCTGGTCGCGCCGCGAAACCGCTGGTGACCGTCACAGCCAAGCAGCATAGCTTGGCTTGGCGGGTCGGCTGCGGTCATCTTCGAATGGGCCATGTCGACTGGCATAGGGTCAGCCGCGAACCGACTCGGCTCCTCCAGCTCAGGCAGGGGCTGCGATCGAGCCGGGGCTGGTAGCCGCGGATCGGAGTCGGTGGTTCTGGTGGGTTTCCCCCCGTTAGGGGAGAAGGACACCGAGAGCTCGAGAATCCGGACGTCCGGGGCGGGAGGTCAGCATCCTGGCCGAGACCAGTCGTGCTTCGACATTCTGCCGGAGCTCCCGGTATACGCACGAGCCGACATTCCCCGGCAACGTGGCTCAAGCTTTCAGCACGTTTGAGCTCGTTGAGGACGCGCGAGTCGGTGCCCTCGGCAAAAATCGCGATCGGGCTGGATTTGATCATACCGCCTCGTGGAGGCGCAGTAGCAGCCGGCATGGACACCGGCGAGCGCCATCACCGGCACACTTCTGTCCAGGTGATCCCTCCCCTAGTACGCAAAATCGCCGAGGAAGATGCGCTTCACTTCGGCGGAACCGAGCAGCTGCGCCGAAGGTCCGTGCATGATGGTACGACCCGATTCGAGAATGAAGCCGTGGTCCGCCAGGCTCAGGGCCAGCTCGACGTTCTGCTCGATCAGAACCACGCTGATGCCTTGCTCGTCGCGCACGCGTTTCATCAGGGTGCCGATTTCCTCGACCACTATCGGGGCAAGGCCGAGAAAGGGTTCGTCCACCATGAGCAGCTTGGGCCGCGCCATGAGGCCGCGCGCGATGGCAACCATCTGCTGCTCCCCCCCCGAGAGCGTGGTCGCGAGCTGCGAACGACGCGCCTTCAGCAGGGGAAACAGGGCCTCGACGCGAGCCAGCGTTTCGTTGCGTTGCGCGCGGGCGCGCGGGTTGTGCGCGCCGAGCAGCACGTTGTCTTCGACCGTGAGGAAGGGAAAGAGGCGCCGCCGTTCGAGCACATGCGCAATGCCCTCGCCCACCATCTGGTGCGCGGGCAGCCCGTCGATGCGCTTGCCTTCGAAGGTGACGCTGCCCGCGAAGGGCTTGATCAGGGCGGAGACCGCGTTCATCAGCGTGGACTTGCCCGCGCCATTCGGGCCGAGCAGCGCGACGATCTCACCCGCGTTCACGCTCAGCTCCACTTCCCAGAGCACCTGGAAGTCGCCGTAGGCCACGTCGAGGCCGCGCACTTCGAGTTGCGCCGCGCCCGGCGCGGTTTTTCCGAGGTCCGTCATGCGACGTACGCCTGCCCGAGATACGCCTCGACCACTTTACGGTCGCGCGCGACTTCCTGCGGCGGACCGTCGGCGATGACCTCGCCGAGATACAGCGCGATGATGCGCTGCGCAGCCGCAGTGATCACGCGCATGTTGTGCTCGATGACCAGCAGCGTGAGACCGCGGCCGTGCAAGTCCTTGATGAGCTGCACGAGGCCGGGAATGGTGCGCTGGTCGACGCCGCCGGTGACTTCATCCAGCAGCAGCACGTGCGGCTCGGTGGCCAGCGCGCGCGCGAGCTCGAGGCGTTTTCGCTGGCCGGTCGAGAGCGTGCGCGCATACGCATCGGCTTTTTCCGCCAGGCCCACGCGCGAGAGCCACTCGCGCGCCTGCTCGCGTGCATGCTTCACGTCCCTGGTGCGCGTGAGCGCGCCGACCATGACGTTCTCGAGCACCGTCATGCCCTGGAAAGGCCGCAGTTTCTGGAAAGTGCGCGCAATCCCGCGGCGGCAGACGACGTCCGGCGAAAGGCCGGTGATGCGCTCGCCTTCGAGCAAGACCTCGCCCTCGTTGGGTGTGTAGAACCCGCTGATACACTCGAAGAGGGTGGACTTGCCCGCGCCGTTGGGGCCGATGATTCCGACGAGCTCGCCGGGTGCAAGCTCGAACGAGATCCCCTTGTTTGCGGTGATGCCGCCGAAGCGCTTGGTGACCCCGTTGACCGAGAGCAGGCTCATGCGGCTTTGGCCTGCAGCCGGTGCAGCCACTCGCCGATCAAGCCCACGAGGCCCCGCGGCGCGAAGCGCACCATCATGATGAGCGCGATGCCGTAGAGGATGAGATACGTGCCAACGAATTGCGCGCCAATGCCGCCGAACTGCGCGCGCAGCGACATTTCCATCGTCGTGACCAGCGCGGCGCCGACGAAGGGCCCCAGCGCCGTACCCAGTCCGCCGATGATCGCTGCCAGCGCGAACCTGACCGAGAGATCGACCGAGAACACGTACGCCGGGTCCACGAAGCCGATGTACTGCGCCCA
>DASTQG010000104.1:0-7373 GCA_035761885.1 Steroidobacteraceae bacterium
CCAAGGCTGAGGGTCTGCCGCTGCAGCAACTCATCGACACGCTCGGCAAGGGCGCGGGCTCGAGCTGGTACTTCGTCAATCGCGCGCCGAACATCGTGCGCGGCAGCTACCCGCCCGGCTTTCGCGTGCGGCTGCACGACAAGGACCTCGCGATCTGCCACGACATGGCCGCGCGCCACGGCGTGCAGCTGCCGGTGATCGAGATGACGCGAGTGCACTATCGCAAGCTGATCGAGCAGGGTCACGGCGACGAGGACATCTCCTGCCTGTTCCTGCTCAAGGACCAGATGTTCGCCAATCCGCGCACCGGCTGAACCGCGATGGTCGGCAACGGCAACGACACGCCCCCGGCCGCGCCGCGGTCTTCGTACCTCCCGGACTTCTGCGCCACGCGCACCGTACTCGCCGTGGTGCTGATCTCCGAAACCGTGGCGATCGTGCTCGCGCTCGCGCGCCAGGCGCTGGAGTCGGGCTTCTGGACGGATCTCGCCCGCACATCGATGTTCCTGCTGTGGATCGGCTTGTGCAGCGCCGCGGTGCTGTGCTGGTCGCGCCCGCGGCTGGAACGCATGAGCGTCGCGTTCGCCTCCGCCGCGGCCCTCGCCATGCTGGTCGCGGTGACAGTCGTGATTTCCGAAGCGACCTGGCGCGTCGGACAGTACTGGTTCGCCGGTGTGGAGGGCAGCGTCGCGGACCTGTTTCCCTCCGACCATGCCGGCTTCCTGATCCGCAATGCCGGCATCGCCTTCATCGTGAGCGCGCTGGCCCTGCGCTACTTCTTCGTCTCCAATGAATGGCGCCGCACGGTGGAGACCAAGGCACGCTCGCGCATCGAGGCATTGCAGGCCCGCATCCGCCCGCACTTCCTGTTCAACAGCATGAACACCATCGCGGCGCTCACGCGCACCGATCCGCGGCTCGCGGAGGAAGCGGTCGAGGACCTGGCCGACCTGTTCCGCGCCAACCTGCGCGAGACGCGCAACCAGATTCCGCTCAAGGAGGAGCTGGAGGTCGCGCGCCTGTATCAGCGGATCGAGCAACTCAGGCTGGGCCCGAGGCTCGCGGTGAGCTGGGACGTATCGGCGCTGCCGATGGACCTGCTGGTGCCCAGCCTCGTGGTGCAGCCTCTGCTCGAGAATGCGATCTACCACGGCATCGAGCCCCTGCCCGATGGTGGCACGGTGACGGTGAGCGGCGTGCGCCACGAGCGCGAGGTCGAGCTGCGCGTCAGCAATCCGCTGGCGAAGGCCGGGGGCTCGGGCCACTCCGGCAATCGCATCGCGCTGGACAACATCCGTGAGCGGCTGGAGCTCGCCTACCCGGGACGCGCGCGCGTGCACGTCGCCGAGACCGAGAGCGAATACGTGGTGACCCTTGCCTTTCCCCTGACCGCCAACGAGGCCAGCGCATGAACCGGCTCATGACATGAAAGTGATCATCGTGGACGACGAGCCGCCCGCGCGCGACCGGCTGCGACGGCTGCTCGAGGAAATCGAAGGTTGCGAGTGCGTGGGCGAGGCCGGCAACGGCCAGGACGCGATTGCGCTGGTCACGCGAGAAGGGCCCGACGTCGTGCTCATGGACATCCGCATGCCCGGCATGGACGGTGTCGAGGCGGCCCGCCACCTGAGCACGCTGGATCAACCTCCGGCGATCATCTTCACCACGGCCTACGACGAGTACGCGGTGCGCGCCTTCGAGACCCAGGCCGCCGGATACCTGCTAAAGCCCGTGCGGCGCGAGAAACTCTCCGAGGCGCTGGCCCGGGCCGGCCGGCTCACGCGTCCGCAACTCGCCGCCATCGCGGCCACCAGTACCGCCACCCGGCGGCGCACGCACCTCTCCGTGCGTGTGCGCGGGGAGCTGCGCCTGATACCGATCGAAGAGGTGCTCTATTTCCTCGCCGACCAGAAGTACGTGACGGTGCGGCATCGCGGCGGCCAGGAGCTGATCGAGGAGTCGCTGAAATCGCTGGAAGAGGAGTTTTCAGAGGACTTCGTGCGCATTCACCGCAATGCCCTGGTCGCCACGCGCCACATGGCCTCCATCGACCGCGCCGCCGACGGCCAGTACGCCGTGCGGCTGCGCGAACTTCCCGAGACGCTGCAGGTCAGCAGGCGTCTGGCATCCGATCTTCTGAAGCGCTTTCGCGCCTAGATCCTTTGCGGATTCCCTGGAGGTCCTCATGAAAATCCTTCCCTGGCTGATTACCGGCCTGCTCTGCTGTTCGTTCGCCCAGGCGGGCTCCGAGATCCAATCAGCCTCGCGCGCCCTGCCGGCCGGCAATCAGACCGCCGCGACCACCCTGCAGGTGGAAGCCGGGCAGCTGCGGATGGAACAGACCGACGCGGAGGGCAAGCCGGCCGAAAGCGGCCTGATCTTCAAGAACGACACGATCTACGGGCTGAACCACGCCGGTCGCACCTACACGGTGGTGGACCGCGCCACGATCGCCAGGATCGCCGACCGCATGGGCCAGAACTACAAGAAGATGCAGGAGCAGATCGAGCAGATGCCTCCCGAGCAACGCGACGCGATGGAAGTCGCCATGCGCGGCAGCAAGACCGAGTTCGCCAAGTCCGGGCGATCGGAGAAGGTCGACGGAAAGAACTGCCAGATCTGGGAGGGAACGCGCGAGGGGGAGAAGGTCATCGAATACTGCGTGGTGCCCTACGCCTCAGTCGCCGGTGGCCAGGAAGTGGTGAACACGATGAAGAACCTCATGAACCTCATGCAGGCCATGTACGACGCCATGAGCGGCGCGGCCATGGGCGCCAGCCCCTTCACCACCGAATGGGAAGGCGTGAATTCCATCGACGGCTTCCCGGTGGTGGTCCGGGTGTTCGAGGAAGGCACGCCGATGTCCGAGAACCGCTTGAAGAGCTCGCGCAGCCTCGCGGTACCCGCCGACCGCTTCGAGGTACCCACGGGCTACACGCTGCAGAAGATGGAAGGCGTGCAGTAGACTATGCACTCCACATCTTCAGCACTTCCGTGACGACATGCCCAACGATCGCCTCCCCGTGTCCGCCGAAGCAACGGCCGGCCCGGTCGAGGTGGAGCGGCGCTCGGTCGAACGGCGCAACGAAGACCGGCGCAAGATCGAACGCATCGGCATTCGCGTGCTGCTGGCAATCCTGTTCGCGGCCGCGGCGGTCGTGCTCGCGATCGTGGCAGCCTGGCGACAGGCCGGCATCAACACGCGGCTCGAGGCCCTGCAGGGCGAACAGGCGTCGCTGAGCGCGAACAGCGTTCGCCTGCGCGAAGAGCTGACGCGTCTGTCGGAGCAGACAGCCGCGAACACCAGTCGCAGTGAGGAGATCGGCCGGCTGTCCGCGCGCATCGCCGATCTCAACGAGTCGCTGGAGTCGCTGCGCGAGCGCGCCGAATCCGGCCAGCGCGCGGTGTTGCGCGACGAAGGCCGTTACCTGCTCGAGATCGGCGTGCGAAGGCTCGCATTGGAGCGCGACGTGCAGGGCGCACTCTCCGCTCTGCAGGGAGCCGAGGAGCGCTTTGCGCTCCTGCGTGACCCACGCCTGACCGGCGTGCGCCGGCGGCTCGCGCTGGAGATCCAGTCGCTGCGCGCGTTCCAGCCGCCTGACCTCGCGGGAATCACCGCCAAGCTCACGGCAGCCGAGGATCTGGCCCCGAGTCTGCCGGTGATCGGCGCGATCACGCTCGACTACGAGCCACCCGATCGCACCTCGGGCCTCGCCCCGGGTTTCAACCGCGCGTGGCAGGTGGTGAAATCGTCGATGCGCGACATGATCAGCATTCGGCGCATCGGCACGGAAGCGGGCGAACTGGTGTCACTCGAGGAACAGGGCGTGCGGCGGCACCATCTGCAGCTGCTGCTGTTCTCAGCGCGTCTCGCCGCCCTGCGTGGCGACCAGACGAGTTTTGCCGCGTCCATCGACGACGCCCGGCGCTGGCTCGCCCAGATGTTCGACCCTGCCGAGCCGGCGGTCGCAGGGCTGGCCCGCGACCTCGAAGCACTCGCGGCGCTGAACATCGCGCCGGCGCTTCCCGACATCACCGGCTCGCTCCAGCTGCTGGATCGCATCGAGCCTCGCCCGGTGAAGCCGCCGTGAAACGCGCGCTCTACCTGGTGGGCGCGCTGTTCGCCGGTGCCGTGCTGGCAACCGCGCTGCGCCTGGATGCGGGGTACGTCGCGATCAGCTTCGCGGGCGCACTGATCGAGACCTCGTTCATCGTCTTCGTCCTGCTGACGCTCGCCGCGTACGTGCTCCTGTGGATGCTGCTGCGGCTCCTTCGTCTGCGCCGGCTGCGCCGCCAGGCCAACGCGGAGCGCACCGAGCAGCGCGCGCGTCACGATCTGTATCGCGCCGTGCTGGAAATGGCCGAGGGCAACTGGGCGGCGGCGGAGCTCACGGTTACGCGCAGCGCGCGCGCCCTGCCCCATCCCGAGGTGAACTATCTCATTGCCGCGCGCGCTGCCGACCTGCAGGGCGCGCACGAGCGACGCGCGGGCTGGCTGCGCATGGCGCGCGAGGCGGCGCCCGATGAAGTGGTGCCGGTCCTGGTCACGCAGGCCGAGATGCAGCTCAAGCAGGGTCAGTTCGACGAAGCGCGCACGACGCTGCAGGAGCTCGACGCTTCGGGCCGGCAGAATCCGCGCGGTCTGCTGCTGCTCGCGCGCCTGTACCGCCAGCAGGGTGACTTCGAGCGCATGCGCGCACTCGAGCCCAAGCTGCGCGGTGCGCGCGGTATCCGCGCCGCCGCGGTGGACGAGCTCATGGATCAGGCCTATCTCGAGATGCTGCGCGTGGCGGCCGAGAGCGGCGATCCGCACAAGCTAGAGGCGGTGTGGAACGACGCCTCGCGACCGGCGACGCGCCGTCCCGACATCGCAGTCGCGTACGCGCGCGGCGCCATGAGAATGGGCGATCACGAGGCCGCGGAGAAAGTGCTGCGGGACTTCCTCGACGCGTCGTGGCACGACTCGGCTGTCGCGGCCTACGGCGAGCTGGAGATCGACGATCCGCTCGAGCCGCTCGCGGTGGCCGAGAAGTGGCTGCGCAGTCGCCGCGAAGATCCGGTACTGCTCGTCGCCTGCGCGCGCCTGTCGCTGCGCGCCGAGCTGTATGGAAAAGCGCGCAGCTACCTGGAGGCGAGTCTCGGCGTGCGGCGCGACCCGGCGACCATGCAGCTGCTGGGCGACCTGCTCGAGCAGATGGGGGAGAAGGAACGCGCGACGCAGGTGCTGCAGCAGGGTCTTGCGCTGGCGATCGGCCGGCGCGCCAACCTGCCGAAGGTGAAGGCGCGCCGCGTGCAGGCGCGTGCCGAAGGCTCGATGTGGCGCCCGGAGTACGAGCGCGACTGAAAAGGGGACATTCACATTTTCTCGGAAATGGTGACTGTCCCCTTTTCCGAAAAATGTGAATGTCCCCTTTTACTGCCTGATTCCCGCCCCGCGCATCTTGGCGAGCGCGTCCGGTGCGTACTCGAACGAGTCGAAATGCAGGCGGTCGGGCGTGAGACCGTGCGCGGCGCCGGACTGCTTGATCGCCTCGATCATCGCCGGCGGTCCGCTCGCGTAGATCTCGAGGTTCGCGAGGTTGGGGTAATCCGCGATCACTGCTTCGTGCACCAGCCCGGTGCGGCCGGACCATTGATCCTCGGGCTCGGCCGCTGACAGGACCGGCGTGTACCGAAAGCGCGGATGCGCTGCGACCCACGCCTGGATCGCGGCGTCCTCGTAGAGATCGCGCCGCGTGCGCACTCCCCAGTACAGGTGCAGATCGCGCTGCAGCCGGTTTTCCAGCACGTGACGAATCATCGATTTCAGCGGCGCGAATCCCGTGCCGCCGCCGACCAGCAGCGCCGGCATCGCCGGATCGTGCCGATAGCAGAACTGCCCCAGCGGGCCCTCGATGCGCAGGAGCGATTTCTCCTTGAGGTCGTGGAACACGCGCTGCGTGAACTCCCCGCCCGGCGCGCGCCGCACGTGCAGCTCGAGGAGACCGCTGTCGTGCGGCGGGCTTGCGATGGAGAAACTGCGCCGGCGTTCGCCGGGCAGCATGATGTCGAGGTACTGGCCCGGCAGGAAGGTGAAGCGCTCGACCGAGGGCAGTTGCAGGAACAACGCCATCACGTCCGGCGCGAGCAGCTCCTTGCGCGCGATGCGGCACGGCAGGTCGCGGATCTCCACGTCGTCCGCGACGCGGATTTCGCGCACGTCGACCGCGATGTCGCTGGTGGCCCGCGCTTCGCACAGCAGGGCGTTACCGTCGGCAATCTCTTGCGCAGAGATACCGAGCGGCGGTCCGTACGCATATTCGATGGTCCCCGAGAGAAGCTTCGCCTTGCAGGCGCCGCAGCTTCCGCCCTTGCAGCTGTGAGGCAGGTTGATGCCCACGTGCAGGGCTGCGTCCAGCACCGATTCGTCGGCGCGCACGCTGAACGTGCGCTGCTCGGGCATCAGGGTGACGCGGAAGTATTTCTCGTCAGGCTGGCTCACCCCGGCAAGCTTGCGTCACTTGCCGGGGCTGCGCCAGTTTTCAGCGTCGCAGCCGTCTAGGTGGGCTGCGAATCGGCCGTCTTGCGGCGGCGGAACAGGTTCACCAGGAAACCACCGAGCGCCACCACCCCGATGATGATGAACTTCTTGAACGCGATGAGCAGCGCGCCGAGCTTGGCGAACAGGCCCGCCTTCGCGGCCAGGCCGCCGGCGACCAGTGCCCCGATGCCATAGGCAGCGGTGCGGTCCGTGTCGGCGTTGTATTCCTCGTAGCGGTGCCCCGCGTTGAAGCTCGCCATCGCGAGGAGGCCCTGCATGTCCTGCTGCACCATGTCGACCTGCGGCATGCCGGCCACAGCGTTCAGTGACAGCACACCCTCGCGTCCCAGCACGCGCACGTCGTAGTTCAGCGTGTTGGGCGCCGCGCCGTCGAAGCGCAGTTCCTTCGCCCAGTAGAGCTTGCGTGTCGCGGCGTCGTAACGCGGCGGCTGCGCCCAGCCGATCAGCTCGACGGTGCCATAGCCCGCCTTCTCGCGTTCCTTGCTGCCGGCCCGCGTGTCGTCCTTCATGTCGGCGAGCATTTCGTCGTAGTCGATCTCGGCCGCGTCCTTGTCGTCCACGTGCCCTTCGTCGATATAGTCGACGAGTACCGCCCAGCCGCCATCGTCGAAGGGACTGAGGTTCGCAGGCACCACGGCGCCCTGAAACTCCGACCCGGGCGGATTGCCCCACGCCACCAGCAACTTCTCGGTCTCGGTCGGATCGAGGTAGCGGTACTGGTCGGACAGCTCGAGCGTCGCGATCTTGTTCGGCAGCACGATGCGGCCCGTCTGGTATTTCAGCTCGGGCGGCGTCCACTCTTCTTCGGCGGGCGCGTCTTCCTGCGCGCGGG